>JACPIY010000041.1 GCA_016187835.1 Deltaproteobacteria bacterium
AACGACGACATAATTCTGCAACAGACATCTCAGCTTTATTAACCTCCAAAACAAACCTAGCCCTTTCATCCATAGGTAACACCTTTCTCCATGCCATAGATCACCTCCATGACATGTAATATTGTGTAACCTAGGTCCCCGTTTGAACCCTTAGATTTCCTCCCCCATTATGGGGGGAGGGTGGATTAGCATAGTGGATGATTATCCCGTTCGTCCAGACTATGCAATAACCTCTATTGACCTTACCGCCCTTGATGTCTAATCTCTGGAGCAAATAGACGTTTCCCTTTGAATCAACTACCTGCCAGTGAGGATCAGGAGTGTCTGGAACCTTAAAATCGTCCGACAACGTCAAAACGTTTTTATCTTCGTCTTTGGAGTGGCTAGCCGTCCCACCGTTTACCTTGATCCCTTTAAACGACGTGCTTGTATGGACGTCGGCAGCAAAGCTGCTCATGGCGGCTAACAAAATCGCCGCAAGAAGCGAGCTAAAAAGACCCATTCGGATCGTCTGGAATTTACTAACTTTACGCATGGTGATAAACCCTCCTATAAATTGTGATTTGCTTAGATTTAAAAAACTCATAGCCTAATCCTCATACCTGTTAATTGTTGATTTTTATGATCGAGCTTTCATAACTCCCGGATAGCCGCAATGTATACACCGTTTATCATTTTGATGGCGCAGCTTGGCGCATAATACACTTCCAGCACCTCTTACAAGAAGGTAAACCTCTGAAGCCAAATGCATTCCAAGCGGAGGAGCGATGAAGCAGATCCAGACATTCGTCCAGAGCTTTGCCGGAAGAGCCGATCCGAATGTACGCGCAGGGTTCATACTCATCCCGGAAAGCGGAGCTTCAAGCGTTATGTATGTTGCTACTAGAATTCCGGCAAATAGCCCGGTGAGACGCGAAATGCTTGAAGTATTGGATACAATCAGGATTACCGACATAAGCACAAAAGATATTACCAATTCACCCAAGAAGGCGACGCCAACTCCACCCATGCCAGAACTGTAACGGCATAGTTGACGGAAGGGTCGGCGATTGCATTTCCAATTACCGCTGCAGAGAAAAGCACACCAGCCAGCCCGCCAGCGAATTGTGCAATTATGCAAAAACGCATCCCAGGACTTAACCTTTCCCAGACGGAAGAAAGTCAGAGTAACAGATGGATTGATATGCGCTCCTGACTGCTTTCCCCAAGGAGAGTAAATGATACTTATTGCAGTAAGACCCATTGCTACTCCTATCAGCATGCGCCGCAGGAAAGGATCGCCTATTGACTGGCGGATTGGCGAAGCCGGGTGCTCCAAAATCAATGTAAAAATACAGGCTGAAACCATAAAGATGCCGAGTCCAGCTGCTTCGATAAGATATTCAGGCCAGTGATGGCGAATGGAATTCATCATTTCTGACCCTTCCTGTTTTTGCTCTTTCAAAATCGCGTTTGCTTTCATTCATGCATAACCTGTTCAATTTTGCCCTTAATATACGCTCGATTTTCGATTATGGTTTTATGGAATTAATACTCGACGATAAAACTCATTCGAAGGGGAATGGAAGTACTAAGCAAAACGTTGAAATATTAACGATGACTCTATAATTTCTGAGGGACTTAAGGAGAATTGACAATCTTAATCGTTATGACATTCCCACAAGCATTAGCGGGAATTCACAATACTCATATATTCGTTATGATCGAATAGAGAGAAAATTAATTAGGCTTTTATACTGCTTGAAATTATGTGATTAAGAAAAAGCTAATTCAGGCAACTACACTTTAAGTACCAAAATATTCCACTAATTTTAACCTTTCAAAGTTATATCGAATCAAGCAATATCAATAGAAAAAAACGCTGACTCTTAACGAGAGGTAAAACTAAAAAATCATGAAGAGGAGAGAGTTAGTATGCAAACTCCCTCCCCCTCAAATTAAACTACCAGAAAGTTAATCTACAATGAGAACCCAGCCACCCGGATTCTCTACAGCCATACCAGTTATCTTCACATCGGTATGATTGGGATTCGCCAGTATCGGCATTAACCCCTCTTGTAAACCCTGGAGAGTATAGACCTTGCCATCCTTACTCACCAAAAGATGCTGATGTGCTGGAACATTATTACAAGGCCCGTTAGCAATTACAGGGTTAACTGTTCCCTTTGGATAATCCGGGATTAAGCAAATGACATTACCCTCGACCGTCACCTTTTGCCCCTTCTCTTCCCCCGCAAAGCTGGACGAGACTGCAAAGGCAAGAACGAACATCAAAAACAAAGCAACCAATGTCGCCTTTTTCATTTTATTGACCTCCTTTTGTGAATTTTTTTTTAATTCATTCTAACATATATATACGGTTTAAAATAGAATTTGGATTTGATTATAGCGACCCACTCAAGTAAATCTCTCCAGTAGGCTTAGGCATGCCGCCCTCCGACTCAATTGTAACAACAAATTTTTTTTACTCCATCAGGCTCCGGCATGGATTTTAATTTCATAAGATTAGTTCCACTTCTATCTACCTTAAAGATTCCCATGCTCACAACAGCATTATCTTTAACCTTGTATTTGTAGAGACGCATTGCAATGCGTCTCTAGATTATCAATCTACTTTTTCCATTCATAGAAATAATCTGAGAGCCTATCTCTTAAAAAAAGCCTTGCCCTGTGAATCCTGGACTTAATTGCGGGAATAGAAAGTCCCAAAATCTCCGCTACCTCTTTATTAGAAAAACCCTCTACATCCCTTAGATGAAAAACGATCCTGCTATGTTCGGGAAGTTCGCTCAACGCCTTCTCTATTATTTCTATTCCCTCTCTGCTGAGAAGCACCTCATCTGGACGATCACTCCAGTCCTTCAATTGAACTCCTTTGAGCGCGCCGGAGTCATCGTAAGAAGCGTAATTCAGAAGATTCGTTTCATTTTCATGTTTCCTTTTTTCGACTCTGAAGCGCATATAACTTTCGTTTGCAGCAATTCTATAGAGCCAAGTAGAAAATTTCGATTCTTCTCGAAACGTGTCCAGCTTCTTAAGAATGGTAAGAAACACATCCTGCAAAACCTCTTCAGCATCGCTTGGGTTATGGGTAATTCTTATGGCTAGCCCGTAGATTTTATTGGAATAACGATTTACCAGTTCATTAAAAACTTCTTCGTCTTCATTCCGGAGAAACAACCTAACTAATTCCCCATCAGATAAATTCTCAGGATTCAATGAAGTATCTTCGGAATATTCGTTAGGTAAGGAATCAAATATAGAATCAGTCCCATTTTTCAATGAATAAAAAAGCCCCAATCCCTTTCCACCCGATTTTTGAAAAGTCGTATTTGTCTCCATCGTTTTTGTTCTCCTCGCATCCATATTTTCTTCTGTAAAATCTTTATAAACATTTCGAGCTTATATACGTTTAAGGTTTGATTTTGGTTTTATCGAGGACAAAGTAGGGCGTTCAATTGAACGCCCTACAATGGTTCCTTCACACACCAAGGAAACATGCTTGAACGAGGAATTTCCTTTTGGAGCAGGCTCCAGCTTTATGGATTTCGGAAACCTGGAGGTCTAAGGAGCTACCCCTTTTGTAGATTAAGGTGAGTCGGGCTAAGTTTGTCTCCTTCCCCCCTTTTTGAGGGGGAAGGATAGGATGGGGGAAAATAAATTCAAGCTAAATCAGTTAGTTAATACAACAGAGTATGTATTAGGTTGTGATTTAATACCCCCACCTTAAATCCTCCCCCGCAAAAGGAGAGGACACTACAATGACAAAAAGTTTTTTATTTGTGAACTGTTCTGAATTATTAAATTATTGCCTCAAGCTCACGTTAAATTAGATTTTTACCGGGCGCGAACACCTACCTTAGGGATTTTAATATCTAGCTAAAGTTCCACCATCTACAATTATTATCTCTCCTACAATGTAATCCGACGCAGAAGATGCAAGAAGAACCGTAACTCCTTTCAGATCGTCTTCCCCGCCGAATCTTTTTGCGGGTATAGAGCTAAGCAGGTTGTCTCCCATCCCCATCTTATCAGGGCTGAGGACGGGATCAGTCATCTGTGTGGGGAACCATCCGGGAGCAATTGCGTTTACGTTTATATTATGTCGAATCCATCTCACCCCAAGTTCCTTGGTAAAAGCAACTATTGCTCCTTTGGATGTTACGTAAGCTGGCGCACTCACCAGTTCGGTGGTTTGAAATCCCATGATTGAGGTTATGTTGATGACCTTTCCTCTTCTCGCTTTAATCATAAACTTCCCTGCCTCTCTGCAGCACAGGAAAGAGCCAGTTAGATTTACTCTAAGAATGTTTTCCCAATCTTTCAGTTCCGTATCTTCAGGAAGCCCACCCATTGCTATGCCAGCATTATTAACGAGTATGTCAATTTTACCGAACTTCCCTATAGTTTCCTTTACCAGATTTTCGACATCCGCGGGATTTCCAACATCGCACTTTAGGGCAAAGGTTTTAACTCCTGTGCTTTTCTCAATTTCCTCCGATGCCTGAACGCATCCGTCAAAATTCCTCGCGCAAATAACCAGATTTGCTCCGGCCTCGGCAAGCCCTTCCGCAATCTGCCTGCCGATTCCCGTATATCCGCCTGTAACTATAGCCACCTGGTCTGTAAGGTCGAAAAGTTGTTTTAGGTTCATTGCGAGCCTCCTTGGTGCCTTATAATAACCTGAATTGATATAATTCTAAATCATAGAGTGTTAAGGGTAGCACACCAGTCTTGCTGGTGTGCCGAGCAGCAACGAGCAAGACTCGTTGCCTACCCATTATAGTTTTTCAGTCATTAAATCTGACAATAGCGGGACAGGAATGTCCCGCCTATCCTTCAATGTGTCGATAGGCGGGATTTTCCAATCCCGTCCTAAAGTTGTTACTTATAAATATCCAACTTGGTGCTCATTATAATTTGGTTTTAAAATTCACCCCAATTCCCTACCCACCTGCGCTCCAGCTCGTAACGCCAGGCTCTGTCATTGACCAGGGATCGAGAACCTTATTAAGCTCGTCTTCGGGAAGGACTTTTTTCTCAAGAGCCACCTGCCTTATAGTCTTTCCGGTTTCATAGGCCTCTTTTGCGAGTTTTGCGGCGGCGTCATAACCGATTATTGGTGCAAGAACCGTACACATAGCAAGGCTCTGCTCAATCATATCCTCGCAGCGCTTCCTGTCGGCTTTGATTCCAACTATACACTTGTCCATAAAGACATTGGAAACATTCGACAAAAGCATTATTGACTGAAGGAGGTTATGAGCCATTACAGGCATCATGACGTTGAGGTCGAAGTTTCCTGACTGTCCTCCAATTGTGATTGCGGCATCGTTTCCAATCACCTGAGCCGCGACCTGAGTGACGGATTCTGCAATCACGGGGTTCACCTTTCCGGGCATGATGGATGAACCGGGTTGGACAGGGGGAATGATTATCTCGCCTATTCCGCAACGCGGCCCGCTTCCAAGCCATCTTATGTCGTTTGCTATCTTCATAAGACTTACTGCAACAGTCTTTAGCGCGCCGCTTGCTTCAACAACCGCATCCTTTGCTCCCTGAGCCTCAAAGTGATTTTCCGCTTCTTTAAAATTAACTCCAGTCATCTTGGTCAGATTCTTTGCTACTAGTTTCCCAAACTCAGGGTGGGTATTTATTCCCGTCCCAACCGCCGTTCCTCCAATCGCAAGCTCGGAGAGATGATTCTTTATGTTCTCGATTCTTCTTATGCCATGCTCAACCTGGCTAGCATAACCGCTAAATTCCTGTCCCAGTCTGATCGGAGTAGCGTCTTGAAGGTGTGTACGTCCTATTTTTACGATTTTGTCAAACTCTTTTGCCTTTTTATCAAGTGCTTTATGGAGTTTCTTGAGCGCAGGAAGGAGAGCTTTTTCAATTGCCTCAAGCGCAGATACGTGAATGGCGCTGGGAATCACATCGTTGCTCGACTGCCCCATGTTCACATGGTCGTTAGGATGGACTGGTTTCTTGTCCCCTATCTTCCTGCCGAGAATCTCATTTGCGCGGTTGGCCATGACCTCGTTTGTATTCATGTTTGTGGATGTGCCGGAACCGGTCTGGAATATATCGAGAACGAAATGGTCATCGAGTTTCCCTTCCATTACCTCTTTTGCAACCTTAGATATTGCTCTTCCGATTTTCTGTTTTAAAAGTCCGAGTTCCATGTTGGCTTGAGCAGCAGAGAGCTTTATCATTCCCATCGCTCTAATGAATTGCCTCGGAAAACGAATCCCGCTTATCGGGAAATTCTCAATCGCCCTCGCCGTCTGCGCGCCATAGTATGCGGAAACAGGAACCTCCATCTCCCCCATTGAATCGGTTTCAATTCTAAATCCCTCGTTTGACATCTTTATTTTCCTCCCTAATGAATTTGTTTTTGGACCTGTTAATTACAGAATTAATTCAAAGGAATAGAATCTATCTGAGTCTTTAGTTAAGTCAAATTGAAGAAGGAAGAGAAGATTATAAATTAACCTGAGTTCGACTTAAAAGAGACTTGTAGCGGAAACCTTATGGTATTATCCACAATTTCCTCCCCCGGAAGATTGTAGGGGCTGATGCCATCATCAGCCCTAGGGCTCGTTCGGGGAACGAGCCCTACATTTCTCAACAATCTTACTATAAATACTTTGTTAAAGTAGACTCACGTTAGATTGAGTTTAAAAGTAAGATGGGTCTAAATCAGATTGGGAACAAAAATCCAGATGGTGAAGCGCGGAGGGTGAATACACCCCACTATCTGGCTTTAAATTAGTCGGTTTAAGTGGCAGTCCAATTGTTGTGCTTAAGCCTATAAATATTTCTGCTTGCGTGATTCAACTCAACGTTGAGTCCGACAAATTCACGTGGACCTATATGACCGTCGTTGGACTTTGCGATCAATGCGTCGGCTATAATTTTCCCATGCCAGGCTTCAAGACGTCTTGCCTCGCGGCGTGTTAACTCTCCGTTCCGGGTTCCGTGGTTAATTCGCAGTTGCTGACGATCAATGCGTTGTTTGACTATACGACCTCCCTTTGCCAATGCAGTCACCGGCAGTGCCATAGTGCCCATCAGTGTCAACGAAGCCATTAGGATTGTTAATGTCTTCTTCATGTTTGCTCCTCCCTATTACGTGGATTTTAGATGATATAAACTCACTGTCCTGGCAGAGGTTTCATTCACGTTGTCCAAAGAATAAAGAATTAAAATAGAAAGGATTTGTAAAGAGAACACAGGGCGGCCCGGCGGGTCGCCCCTACAATTTAAAACAACGACATTAGCTTTGACGGCAGTTGAGCCAGGGATTGCAGGATTTTCGAGAACATATTTGATAGACTTTGCCTCGCATCATAAGTCATACTGAAAACAGTGGGAACAAGAAACAGTGTGAAGACAGTCGAGACCACAAGCCCTCCTAAGACCACACTTCCCAGCCCCCTATAGAGCTCAGAGCCGGAGCCGGGGAATAAAACAAGGGGAAGCATACCAAAAACTGTAGTTGTAGTAGTCATAAAGATCGGCCTGATGCGGCCTCTTACCGACTCGGTTATTGCGTCCTTTAGTTCCATTCCTTCATCACGAATGTAATTCAGGGACTGATGAACAATCAGAATGGCGTTATTTACGACCGTTCCAATAAGTATTATGAATCCGAGCATTGTAATGACATCGAGCGCCTGATATATAAATAGATTCAAAATAAAAAGTCCGAGAAATCCGCCTAAAGCCGCAAGCGGGATGCTAAACATAATGACAAACGGATATAGAAAACTCTCGAAGAGAGAGCACATAAGGAGGAAACAAATCGCCGCCGCAAGAAGAAAATTCCACTGAAGCACTTGTCGCGTAACAGTCAAATCGTCTGCTGTTCCTGTAAGGATGACGTTATAGGATCCCCCAAGTTCACCACTCTCGCGAAGAGGACTTATAATATCTTGTTGAATCGTATCAATTGCCGTCTCAAGCGGCATTTGCTCAGGGGGTATCACCTGAATCGCAATCGTTCTCTGTCGTTCATAGTGATTGATCTGCTCGGGTCCGGTTGCCACCTGAACATTTGCAATTGACCCAACCGTCACCATACTGCCGCTTGGAGTATTAATCATAAGGTCTTCGATATCCTGTGTGCGGTTTGCAAATCTATCTTCCCCGCGAAGCACAAGGTCAATCTCATCGCCTTCGATTTGATAATCACTAACCTTAGCGCCGTCAACAAGAGCATTTACCGTAAAACCTAGCTCTTCATTAGTTACGCCGACGTCGGAGGCTCTTATTCTATCAGTTGTAATCTGAACCTCCGGATTTCCTAAATCAAGACTGGGAATCGGTCGCGCCTGTGCATTTGGTATTTTTTGAATCACACCAAAGAAGGTCTTCTGCCCAAGGTCAACGAGTTTCTCTAACTCAGGGCCGGTGATTTGAATATTAATTGACCGCCCTTCACCGAAACCCCTCTGGAAAAGACTCGTTTGCGTAACAATAGCAATCATGCCAGGAACCTTGCTAAGAATCCTCTGCATCACGGGAATCAACTCTCGTACCCTGTGCTCCTCTTTGGCGATGGCTCCCATAAACACCTGTTTTCCCCTAGCTACATAAAAAAAGTTTTCTATAGGCGGGCCATCGAGTTTTGCCGCTTCCTGAGAGCCAACCTTTGCCTCCCTATATGGTCGCAACTCTTTCTCTATTCCCTCCCCAATTTCGGTAAATTCCTGGATGTTATATCCCGGTGGAGGAAGAAGGATTCCAAAAACAAGATTACGGTTTCCCTCGGGCAGATACTCGGTCTTGGGCATCATCACCCAGCTAAGGAAAATGGCTCCGAATGTAAAGCCGCATACAACAACTAACCTGAGCTTTGCATCCGCTGTGATTCGTCGCACCAGATTTGTGACTCCATCAGTGAAGCCCTGTGCAACGCTAACAAAGCCCCACAGGTTGGAAAGGGACGCTCCCTTTTTCTCCTCTGCAATCTTCAAGATTTTGGCGGAAAGGGTGGGAATTACCGTAATTGATACGATGAGACTAAGTATTACCGAGACACTTATAGCAATTGCGATGTCACGGAAAAGCTGACCCGCCTGCTCCTCAATGAATATGACAGGAAGGAATACCGCAGCGGTTGTAAGTGTGCTCGCCAGAACTGCGCCCCACACCTCGACTGTTCCGTCATATGCCGCTCTTAAACGGGATTTCCCCATCTGCATGTGGCGATATATGTTCTCCAAGACGACGATTGAGTTGTCCACAACCATTCCTACAGCAAAGCTCATTCCTGCAAGGCTTATTACGTTTATGGTCCTGCCCAGTAAGGCCATCATAACAAAGGTGCCGACTACGCTTATAGGGATCGCGGTTGCAATAATGAGAGTGCTGCTGCCGCTTCTTAAAAAAAGCAGCAGCACGGCTATAGCAAGCAAACCTCCAATCACGAGGTTCTGTTTTACAAGATCAATCGCACTCACAATGTAGCCAGTCTCATCGTAGACGTTATATAAGGTTAAGCCCCGCTCCTTTAAAATCCCGTCGTTTAGCTCCTTCATAGCCTCACGAAGCCCGGCCATAACTTCTATCGAATTGGCTCCGCTCTCCTTAATAGCATTTATTGCAATCGCCGGTTCGCCATTTTGCCGAACAGCAAAATCGGCGTCTTTGTATCCGAGTCGAACCCTTGCGACATCTTTTATATAAACCGGAGCGCCGTTTTTTCTCGTAATCACAACATTCTCAATATCTTCAGGCGATCTGTATTCGCCGACGGTTCGCACGATATATCTGCGTTTTCCCTCATCAAAGGCACCTCCACTGTAGTTATCGTTTTCTTTATCAACTGCCTGCGCCATTTCGAGAATAGTGATACCACGCGCCGCAAGGGCATTTGGGTCGACAATCACCTGCATTTCCCTTTCCCGCCCCCCAAAAACATTGGAGGAACCAACTCCAGGCACACGCTCAAACCTGGGTTTTATAGAATCATCCGCAAAGTCGTAGAACTTATTGATGTCAATATCGTTTCCCGGAATTGGTTTTAATATAAACCAGGCCAAAGCGCCCCCGCGGGTATCAACACTGCTTATAACCGGCCTATCGGCTTCGGCAGGATACTCCCTTACCTGATTAAGTTTGTTTGACACGTCGACAAGCGCTGCATCAACATCGGTTCCTACTCCGAACTCAAGAATAACGCTACCACTCCCGTCAAGGCTTTCGCTATTCATCTCCACCAGACCTTCAACAGTCTTTAACTCATCTTCCTGGTCGCGGACAACCTCGGATTCCACCTCCTTGGGGCTTCCTCCACGCCAGGTGGTGCCTACTGTAATTCTGGGTTTTTCTACGTCGGGTGTAAGCTGAATCGGTATCTTATAAAGGGATATAATCCCAAACATTAATACTAATATCACCCCAACCGCCACGCTTACAGGCTTCTTAATTGATGTGTCAATTAGTTTCATGTGACCGAGTCCTCAAGATTTACCTACATGATGAACATGAATCTGTACGGATAAAATGATGCATGATGCATGATTCATGATGCACGATTTATCTTCTATCTTCTATCCTGCATCCTGCATTTTGCATCATGTATCCCGGATCCTGCATTAACTTTCCTTCTGCACGCCGTCCTGGTTTACTATTTTAACCGGCTGGCCCGGTCTAAGTCTTTCATTTCCTCGGATAACTACAAGCTGCCCAGTTTCTACCGGACCTATAACCTCTATAAGATCTTTATAGGCCATCCCCGTGCTGACTGGCATAGGTTGAGCCGTTCCGTTGTTTACGACGTACAAAAATTTGCTGTTATTGTTCTCCACAATAGCATCTTTTGGAACGAGTTTTACGAGAGTTGGCTCACCAATTAAAAACGACACACGGGCAACCATTCCGCTTTTAATAATATGGTCTTTATTCTCAATCTCGACTTTTACTGGAAAAGTTCGAGCCTCTCTATCGGCTTGTGGAACAATCGAAGTAACCCTTCCATCAACCGCTACCCCAGGCAAGGCATCCAAATTTAGGATTACTTTCTCGTTTATTTTGACCTGGCTTATATAACGCTCAGGAAGGTCAACTTTAATCTCAACTGTATCCATATCAATAAGCTCCACTATTGGCCCTCCTTCGGCAACCCACTGCCCTACTTCGGTGTATTCACGAGTTACAAAGCCATTAAACGGTGCTAAGATTTTCGACCTGGCAAGATTGTATTCGTACCTGTCTATCTGAGCTTGAAGCTGGGACATTCTTGCAGACCAAGCATTTCTCTCCGATTCCATATCCTGAAGCTGTTGATCCGAGGCCACCCCTTTATGATGCAGTTGTTGAAAACGAGTAAAGTTTTTACGTGCAAGCTCAAAACGCGCCAACGCCTCACTTTTTGTGGCTTTTGCCTCGCGGAGTGTTATGAGAAGAGGCTTTATCTGGAACTCAGCAAGCTCGTCCCCTTTTCTAACATAGTCACCTTCCTGGGCGGGAAATTTCTCGACAAGTCCGGCTATCTCGCTCGCTATAACACTCCTTGTGTTCGGTTCAGCAGCGCCGACCAATGTAACGGGTTTCTGAACCTTTTGCTCCTCCACTTTTGACACAACTACCGGGGCGGGAGGAGGAGCCTGAGCCTCAGCTGAGGAAATTATCAAAGATCCCAATCCAAAATGGATTACCATAAAAATTATTTTCTTTGACTTCATATCTAAGCCTCTATTATAGATATACTTTATTTCATGTTTAGTACAAGAAATTAAAGAGTACTTTACAAATTCATAAGCTTCAATTAACCCGTTCTAGTAGTCCTCCAATCGAACCCAATTTATCGTGTGCCAATTTATACAGTTTCCACAGTGTATTTCTATACAGTTAGGTGTGTTTTCATCTTTTTTGAGTAGCTCTCTTAGTTATAACCTCCTACAAAAATTAAAAAATTAAGAGTATCAAATCTACATTGGTATAAAGATTGCAGGAATAAATACATAATGCACTAAAATCACAGCAAGTCTGAACCATCTTACTTTTCCGATATTAGCTCCATAATATCTTTACTCTTTGCTCATAGGAGGAGGTTTTTATGACGAGGGGATACAAGCTGCGCATTATTAGAAGACACAGGCGACAGAGGAAGTTTCGAAAGCTGTTATTTACGACAGTTATTATAGTTGGCATTGCCATTGGTGCAATAATTCCATCAATATCAACCAATCTTTCAGATATAAACAGACCTGCACAGACTTCACATCAACCAATAACAACAAACAATGGAGAGGGATAGCAATCACTCTGATGTCCGTTGAAAGAAAAAATTGAGGAGTTTAGTTTCCCTCTAATTACCCAACGCGTTCTCCAATCTCCGCGTCTCTCCTTATACAGACTCTTTACTTGAGAACGCTTTCTCAATTTGACTGAAAAGACTATGCAATAATGTACCTACCATGCAAAATCACTTACTTTTTTTCAATGCGGAAATTTCCCATAACAAGTAACAGAAATTTATTCCCCACTTTAGTTTTTCTCGAAGAGACGCTGCCCTCATTGTTGCTTCTCAGGCACCTTTTATTCCATCAAAAAAAATCTTTACAAAGGTCTCAACAACCTCCTCTTTCTCGAGTTTCCTCCTCTTCTTTTCGCCGAAAAGCTCCTGGACTATTATGTAATTTATAACCATTCCCATAAACGCCCGTGATGCAATAAATGGATTTATTTCTTTAAAAGCTTTCTCCGAAATTCGTTGCTCAATATAGTCTGATAGAAGCATATTGATATATTCTACATAAGTATCGAAAAACATGTCGGAGAGTTCATGTCCTTCCAGCGCGCTGAAATAAAGGAGTCGCATGAAAGTCGGGTCCTTTTCCACACAGTCAAACATCCTCAAAGCAATTGACCTGAAAATCAGCCAGTCGTTCCTGGTTTTTTTAAACATCTCAATTGGAACCTCAATCCCGGGTTCTTCTTCGATTTTTTTTTCAATAATCGCGCCGTAAAGGTCTCTCTTTGTAGAGAAATAACGGAATATCAATGCTTCGTTCACACCTGCTTCCTCAGCAATCTCCTTTGTAGTAGTTCCGTTAAATCCCTTTTCCGAGAAAAGCTTAATTGCAGTCTCCAGGAGTTTATCTCTTGTGCTTATTTTTACCTTTTCTTTTTGAATTGACATTTTTTTGGTCACTGTAATATGGTAAGTAATTACTTACTTAGCAAGTTACCACCTGCCGGGCAGAATGTCAAGGATGAAATCGTTCAAGTGAAATCGTTCAAGTTGCATCAACAAAACAAAAATTAAAATATCAAAAAAGGTGTTTGCTTAGAAATTATATTTCTAACAGGAGGCATCAAACTATATTTGTCGCATTTCATTACATCTTCGGGACTCATTCATGTCTAAGCGCCTCGATCGGATCAAGGTTGGATGCTTTGTTCGCAGGATAAAACCCAAAAAAGATTCCAACAACCGCTGCGAATATAAACGAAAGAATGATAGATTCTACCGAAATCAAAGTGGGCCAGCCTGCAGATACTGATAAAATCTTGGAGCTGAGAATCCCAATAAAAATCCCAATAAACCCTCCTATCAAACTCAGAGTCAAAGTTTCAATCAAAAACTGCAGCAGTATGTCTTTTCTCTTTGCACCAACAGCCATTCTGATTCCAATCTCTCTGGTTCTTTCCGTGACAGAAACGAGCATTATGTTCATAATTCCCACACCTCCGACTATGAGTGAAATAGAAGCTATACTGAGAAGAAGGGTTGTCATTGTTTTAGTCGTGCTCTGTGCAGCCTCAGCGATATCTTCTAAGGACCTAATCGTGAAATCATCTTCCTCCCCGGGTTGAAGCCTGTGACGAGTCCTGAGAATTTCCCTTATTTGCTCGGTAGCCTCTTGGATCGCTTCTTCACTCACAGCAGAAACTTGAATGCCTTCTACTCTCCCAGGTAGTTTTGTTGACTGACTCACTGACTGAGTTTCAGATTGACTTCCTGATTGAACTCCCGATCGAACACCTGATTGAACCGCCATATTTCCTCCCCTTCCAGGAAGTTGCGCTCCAAAAACCTTTCTCTCTGCTGTTGTAAACGGAATAAGTATGACATCGTCCTGGTCAGTCCCGAAGGAATTCTGGCCTTTTGGGCTCAATACACCGATAACCGTGAAGGGTGAGCTTTTGATGCGAATCACCTGACCTACAGGGTTATCACCGGGGAAGAATAGATTTTTGACAATCGTTCTTCCGATAACCGCAACATTGGCTGCGCTGTCTAAATCAGGCTTTGTAAAAAATGAGCCCATATCCGGACCCCAATCACGTATAATTATAAATTCGGGAGTGACTCCGTATATCGCGGTGCTCCAGTTCTGGTTTCGGTAGATTACCTGCGAAACATTGCGTATTGAGTAGGTTACCGCTTCTACGGATGAGGCCTGTTTTCCAATCGCCTTGGCATCGTCAACCGTGAGTGTTTGAGCTGTACCTCCTCCCGCTCTAACCCCACCCTGGGTAGTGGTTCCAGGAAATATAAGAATCATGTTGGTGCCAAGACTCTGAATCTGAGTCTGAACAGAGCTGCTTGCACCTTGACCAATGCTTACCATTGCAATCACCGCACCGACTCCAATAATCACACCGAGCATGGTAAGCAAAGAGCGCATCTTATTTCTTCTCAGTTCTGTAAGAGCGAGCCCAATTGCCATAGAGATCAAGGTAATCATCTTTAACCTACTATCTTAAAAACCGATTCTCCTTGGTATTCTTCCGCTAGATGATGAACGATCTTCTTTTGATATAACCCCTATAATTACCCGGTCTCCTTCCTTCAGGTTCCCATCTGTGAGCTCTGTGAAGTTCCAATCCGCAATCCCTATCTTTACAGGTACGGCAACAGCCTTTCCTTTTCCAGACAGGATCCATACATTGGTGCTACTCTCCTTTCCACTTTCTTCCGTAGATCCTCTATAAGCAGCCACCGTCCCGTAGCTCGATATTTCTTTCTCCCCATCGAGCTCAGGACGAAAACGAAAAGCGGGGTTAGGAATCTTTAAGACGTTGTTCTTGTAGGCTGTTAAAATAGATATATTAGCGGTCATGCCCGGTTTCAGCTTCAAATCTGGATTCTTAAGGTCAATCATTGCATCATAAGTAACAACATTCTGAAGGGTGACAGGATTATTTCTTACTTGGGTTACCTCGCCGGTAAATCTGCTACCTGGATACGCATCTACTGTAAAAGTTGCTTTCTGTCCAACTTTTACTCTTCCAATATCGGCTTCCACGATGCTTGCATCTAGCTGCATCATCGTTAAATCCTCAGCAATTACAAAAAGAGTAGGCGCTTGAAGACTTGCTGAAACTGTTTGTCCCACATCTACATCCCTTGATATTACAATTCCATCAACAGGGGAAATAATCCTGGTGTGGCTTAAATCCAATTCTGCGGATTGTAGGTCTGCTTTTGCCTTTTCTACCTGAGCGATAGCGTTTTCATAAGAAGCCTCATCGGCTTTTACCTGTGCAACCGCAGAATCAAAACCGGTCTGAGCCACATCCCTATCATTCTCGGAGACAATTCCCTTCTTGAAGAGTTCATCCGTTCGTTTCAAATTTCTTTTTACTTGCTCCAAATTTACTTTATCTTTCTCTATATTTGCCCGGGCTGTTGTCACAGCGGCTTTTGCGGCGCTGAGGCTGGCTTTTGAGCTATCCACCTTCGCCTGAAACGGGTCGGGGTCTATTTGTGCAACAATCTGCCCTTTTTTAACCTGGGAATTAAAATCCGCATAAAGGGTTTTAATTCCTCCCGTTACCTGACTCCCCACCTGCACTGTTGTAATAGCACTGAGAGTGCCAGTAGCTGTCACAACGTCAGATATGTCGCCCATTACGACTTGCGCTGTAATGTACTTCTCTTTGCCTTCTCTATTTCTTAGATAGATGAGACCGATTAATAAAAGAGCTAATACTACTATTACTGCGTATAGCTTCCTCTTGTTCATGGATTACCTCTAAGGGTATTTAGCAGCTTAAAAGAGCTGATCAATCACTTCTTATATAGCCTTTTGAACTTCGCCATCCTCTAGGACTTCCCCATCTCTAAACAAAACTACCCTTTCGGCATAAACGGCAATCTCCCTGTCATGCGTAACAATTATGATTGTTTTTCCTTGCTTGTTCAGCATCTTAAAGACTTCCATTAGCTCTAAGCTCGTATTGGTATCAAGATTTCCGGTGGGTTCATCCGCTTGGATTATGCTCGGCTCATTTATAATTGCCCTTGCTATTGCCACCCTCTGTTGCTGTCCGCCTGAGAGCTGGGATGGATAGTGTTTTTCCCTACCTTCAAGTCCAAGTAACGCTAGCACTTCTTTTGCTCGTCTCGCTCTTTTACTAGATGGAGTGCCATTGTAAATTAGAGGAAGCTCTACGTTTTCGAGTGCTGTAGATCTTTGGAGAAGATTGAAGTTTTGAAAGACAAACCCAATTTTTTTGTTTCTGATTTCCGCAAGCTCGTCTTTGTCGAGCAACGAAACATCGCTTCCTTCAAGAAAGTACTTCCCGCTAGTTGGTTTATCCAGGCATCCTACTATATTCATAAAGGTGCTCTTTCCAGAGCCCGAAGGACCCATCACAGAAAGGAACTCTCCCCTTTTGATCTTGAGCGATATTCCTCTTAGAGCATGAACATCTACGTCACCCATTTTATAAATCTTATGTACTTCTTCTACCGCGATAATTTCGGTGGATTCCATGTGACCCTTCGCTACTGCATTTGTTGCAGCTTCCTAAATATTTTAATACTTTTACTCCAAGAAGAAAGCTTTTAGCTAAAGCTTTAACTACCTATTCTTCCCCAATCTCCTTTGTAGTATTGCTATCGAATCCCTTTTTTGGGAAAAAAGCCCAATTGCAGTTTGCAGGATTTTATACCGCGTGCTTATTTTTAACTTTTTAGTTGACATCTTTTTTAATCACTGTTAGATTGTAAGTAATTACTTACTTAGCAAGGTACCACCTACTACAAAGAATGTCAAGGAAAAAATCGTTGGAAAAAATCGTTTGAAGAACAGTCATAAATCAAGTATAAAGCTATACACTGAAAGGAAATATTATTTCCAACAGGAGGCAAAGTTATATGACCAGAACTATATTTCTCATACTCCTTTCTTTAGCGGGAATCCGAGTTCCCTTAGCGGTAGCGCAGGAAACGCTTAATCTCTCGCTCCAAGATGCAAAAATAATCGCCCTCGAAAATAACAGAGACATTCAAATAGAAAAACAAACCTTTAAAATAGCTCATGGAGATATAATGACACAACAGGGTATATTCAACCCAATTTTAAACCTCAGCTCATCCTTTACAGACGCCCAAGACCCTACGGCAAGCACTTTTATCGCAAGCGGTGCTATAAATGAAAAAGAATTCAACGCTCAGAGCAGCATAAACGGGACTCTACCTACAGGCACCTTCTATAACCTTCTTAACTTCTCCCTAACAAGAACAACAACAGATTCTCCAATTGAGGTTTTAAGCCCAAACTGGTTTACAACTCTTGGTTTTACCGTCGGGCAGGAGCTTCTCAGGAACTTTGGGCTTGACGTGAATCTAACTCCTATCACTGTAGCAAAAAGGTCAAGTGAAATATCGGCAAAAGAGCTAGAGACGACAATCTCCGATACTTTTTTAAATATTGAAATTAACTATTGGCTGGTTATCGCAGCACGGGAGAATCTTAAAAATCAAAAGACCGCACTCGAACTTGCAAAGGACCTCCAAAGAAGAAATGAAATCCAGGTAGAGGTGGGTGTACTTCCCCCCGTTTCAGTTACCGAGGCGAAATCAGAGGTTGCAGCAAGGCAAGTGGATGTAATCAATGCTGAAAATACCCTTAGAGCTACTGAAGATGCACTAAAAAACACCCTAGCGATTCCCCTTACACAGCAGATATATCTAACCGATAAGCCGACAGACGTTTTCAAGTCGTTTAATGAAAGTGAGGTTCTTAAAGAAGCATTGGAAAGAAGACCGGAGATAATACAAGCTAATCTTGATGTAAAAAACAAGGAGACACAGAAGAAGTTTTTTTCAAACCAGAGACTTCCTAGCCTATCTATTCAAGGAACAATAAATCTCCAGGGATTAGGCGGCGGTGAGAATCCGAATCGTTTAGTATTTGGAGATAGTACCCCTCAACCTATTTCAGAGTTATTTGACGATTCTTATAGAGACTCTTTTAGAAACCTGTTTAATGCTGAATTTCCAACCTGGCAGATCCTGGGAGTTTTTAGCTTCCCTATTTTCAACTGGGCTGCTAGAGGCAACTATGTAAAAGCCTCGGCCGATCTTGATAGAAGTGTTATTGGGTATAAAAAGGTTACAGATGACGTGACACTCGATGTGAGAAATGCAATAAGAGAAATTGAAAACAACTTGAAAAGTATAGAAGCGGCAAAAACCTCTGTAGATCTTTCTGAGGAGGTAGTAGGAAATCAGGGGGAAAGGTTGAAGGTAGGAATTGGAACAACAAGAGACGTCATAGAAGCGCAAAGAGACCTAGTGGACGCAAGGACACAGTTGATAAGAGCAATAGCAGATTATAACGTTGCTCTTGCACGGCTTGAGCGTGCCAAGGGTACTATTATCGAGGCTAGTGGCGTGGAGATAAAGGAATAGAAAAATGTAGGGGTTTTATTAATCAAAGCCCTACCGAAGATAAAAAAGACAGGGAGGAATTAACTTAATGAGACTAAAAGGAAAAACAGCCATAATCACCGGCGGAGGAGAAGGCATAGGCAAAGCCACAGCACTTCTTTTCTGTAAGGAAGGAGCAAAGGTCGGAATTACCGGAAGGACAAAAAAGAAGCTAGATGAAGTTGTAAAAGAAGCCAGGGGGAGCGGTGAAATCATTGCGTTCCCCGGCGACGTTTCTAAGGAAGAGGATGTGAAAAGGATAGTAGATGAATTTGTTAAGAGATTTAAAAATATTGACATACTGTTTAACAATGCAGGCGTGCTCGAGGTGGGTACGGTAACAACAACATCCGTTGAGGCATGGGATAAGATAATAGATATTAACGTAAAAGGTACTTTCCTTATGAGCAAGTATGTACTTCCCCACATGCTAGAAAACGGAGGTGGTTCTATAATCAATAACTCATCGGTTCTTGGGTTTATCGGCTGCCAGAATACCGTTGCCTATAACACCTCAAAAGGGGCGATAATGCAGTTTACGAGAAGCCTTGCCCTAGATCACGCTAAGCAGGGGATTCGGGTAAATACGATTTGTCCGGGGTTCATCAAGACGAAGATGAACGAGGATTTCATAGGAAATCCGCCTGATGCGCAGAAACAATTAGATGAGATTGCGGCGGGGCTTGTTCCTATGGGCAAGCGAGGAGAGCCCGATGATATAGCTTATGCTCTTCTCTATCTCGCAAGCGATGAGTCGAAATACGTTACAGGAGCCAGCATTGTTGTAGATGGGGGCTGGACGGCTTATTAGAATAGTACCCTGACAGCCTTTATATTAAGCCCGCCCATTGCCATATCTTAGATCAACGATAGGCGGGACATTCCTGTCCCGCTACTACGGTAAATTCTGTTGCACTTCCAGTAGGGACAGGTTTCAAGCTGCCCCTACTTTAATCTTTAATCCAGCCTAATGCTGCAATGAGTATTCAGGGAATTGGATTATTCCTGCTGAAATCCTAGTCCCCGATTTGTTCAACCTTATTAATACTGCGAGGTAGCACCCTCCCTCGAAGATTGAGAAAGAGGTTTAAACTCTCCGCTCACAACCGATTTAGAGCCCGGAGCGACGTAAACGCTGTTTGAGGAACTTGAACCATTATATCTAAACTCCACCACGTGACTTCCAGAGGGTACCAAGAATACCGCAGGTCCCTTAAAGTCACTAGCAAGACCGATAAATCTACCATCTACGTATATTTCTACATCTCCCGGTGTTGCCTGAATTTCAAGGTCACCATATGAAGACCGAGCAGCAGATGGATAAGGATCATAGGGATAAACATAATACGGATAAGTATAGTATGGGTATACCACAAATGGGAATACAGCTCCAAAGCCGAGTCCGAGGAAAAAGCTAGAGGAAAAATGCCCATGATGAAATTGCACGGAATGCCCATGACGAAAATGCTTGCGATGAAAATTCCCGGAGCGAAATCCCCTATGACCAAATCGACTATGTCCCTGAAACCCATGACCGCCAAATATACCATGCCCACCAAATCCGTGCCCCCCGAATCCCCTGTGAAATCCTCCATGACCAAACCCACCATGTCTTCCTCAATGCTCACTACGAGCTTATAAAGGCAAAGGTATCAGAAGCATAGATATAAACATCATGATTATCAGGTTTAGTTTTCTTGCCATACCCCTTTGCCTCCTTTATTGAATAACTAACAAAAGTTCCAAATAACCACTACTCAATCCAACGACCAGGAATCCAGCGGCCCTGAGAATCATAGTGGCCATAGACCCAAATTGCTTCTTGTGAAGGCGGAGAAGGGATGCTTTCACTACTCGTTAGAGGTCTAGCACAGCCATAAGTAATTATAGTAGTCACTATTAGAATTAAAATTTTCTTTTTTATTTTTTCTCTCCGCTCCCAAGTTAAAGGGTTTTCTATCCACATTTATACCATATTACAATCGTCATACTACTAGCAGGAGTTATTTAAATCTCCCAAACCATCTCGGATGAACAAGAACCTTGGTTTCATTGTGTAGGAAATTTTTGCTTGCTTAATTTCTCCCCATTGTCTAAATAGCTCCTCTACTCTCTAGTGCTTCACCAAAGAAGTCTTGACAGATTGTCATTCTGAGGAGCAAAGCAACGAAGAATCTAAAGCATTTTAGATGCTTCGCAGAGTCTATCCTGAGTATAAGCGAAGGGCTCAGCATGACATGACAACATTCATTATCAAAATTAATTTGGTGGAGCAATAGCTATGTCTTCTCTCAAAATCATCCTCCTGTACAACAAAGACGATCACAAGGTTCAACCTTACCTTTATTTGCACTAATATTTGATGGAATCTGTATACGAATTTCAGACGAATAGGCGGGGTTTTCCAGCCTCGCCTGCCAATGTTATCCGTAAAGACACAAAATTTTGTGTCTCCATAATAGGGCGGGTGCAAGACCCGCCCCTACATTTTTCTCAATGGTTAAATAAACAGAGGTGCAAGAACTAACGTAATTGTGGAGAGGAGTTTTATAAGAACGTGTATTGAGGGACCTGCAGTGTCCTTAAACGGATCGCCCACGGTGTCTCCGACAACAGCGGCTTTATGGGTCTCAGACCTCTTTCCGCCATAATGTCCCATTTCTATAAACTTCTTTGCATTATCCCATGCACCTCCACCGTTATTCATAAAAGTTGCAACGAGAATCCCACCTATTGTTCCAACCATAAGAAACGCAGCCACGGTTTCAGCACCGAGACCAAATTGCTTGAATATAAGTCCCACCACTATAGGCATGCCAACAGCAAGAATTCCGGGAGGAACCATTTCCTTCAGAGCGCCTTTTGTAACAATATCAACGCACCTTGCGTAATTCGGTTTTGATGTCCCCTGAAGAATACCGGGGTTTTCTTTAAACTGAGCGCGAACATCATTGATTACATAATAAGCCGCGCGCGCAACGGCTCTAATTGCAAGAGCGCTGAAGAGAAACACAAGCATCGCCCCAAGGAGGCCTCCTACGAATACCTCTACCTTGGCTATGTCAACCGAGTGAAAAGCTTTTCCTGTAAGATGAGCCACTTCATCAAGATAAGCCGAGAAAAGTAGAAACGCCGCAAGAGCCGCAGAGCCGATTGCGTATCCCTTTGTAAGGGCTTTAGTTGTGTTTCCCACTGCATCGAGTCTATCTGTTTTATTCCTGATTTCCTCAGGCTGTTTGCTCATCTCTACAATTCCTCCGGCATTGTCGGTTATAGGACCGAAGGTATCCTCAGCAAGAATGTATGCTGCTGTTCCCAGCATTCCCATTGTAGCAATTGCAGTGCCGTAAAGCCCGGCGCTGGTCGTAGAGATGTCGGTGAACTCCTTTAGCCCGTAAACCCCACAATAATATGACCCAACCAGAGCAAACGAGATTGCAATCACAGGAAGTGCGGTACACTCAAGCCCAACTGAAAGACCGGCTATGATGTTTGTGGCAGGCCCGGTTTGAGAGGCTTCCGCAATAAACTTGACAGGGCGATACTTATATTCTGTGTAGTACTGTGTGATAAAGACAAATATGATGCTTGTCACGATTCCGATTACACCTGCAACAAAGAGCCATTGATTATTGTCGAGCAACAAATAAGTAGCTATATAAAAGCCTATAACAGCAAGGATACAGGCAATGTAGTATCCGCGATTAAGTGCGGACATAGGGTCTTCTTTGTCATCCTTTAACCCTACCATATAGATCCCCACCATACTGGCAATAAGTCCGAACGCACGTGCAACAAGAGGGAATAGTATTCCATTTATGCCAAAGATAGGATAAAGTGCGACTCCAAGAATCATAGCCCCAATATTTTCAGCCGCTGTAGATTCAAAGAGGTCTGCACCACGGCCAGCACAGTCGCCCACATTATCGCCTACAAGGTCAGCAATAACCGCAGGGTTTCTAGGGTCGTCTTCGGGAATTCCCGCTTCTACCTTTCCCACCAGATCTGCTCCAACGTCGGCAGCCTTCGTGTAGATTCCTCCGCCAAGCTGGGCAAAGAGTGCAACAAAACTCGCCCCAAAACCGTATCCGACTATTAGAAACGGAACCCTTTTTACAACCTCCGGGTCATCTGCCGAGCCGCCGTAAAGGACAAAAAGAAGTCCCACCCCAAGAAGGCTCATGGCCACGATCGTAATTCCAGAAACCGCTCCGCCCCGAAGGGATATTTTAAGGGCCCTGTCCAGGCTTGATCTGACAGCACTTGCCGTGCGGATATTTGACCTGATTGCAATCCACATTCCAATGTAACCCGCAAGAGCCGAACACCCGGCGCCAAAAAGAAAAGCCACGGTGGTACGCCATGCCATATCTTGATCGCCCTTTGCAAACCAGTAAAGCACAAAGATAAGAACGGCAAGGGCTAGACTTAGCATTATTATCGTGGAGTACTGTCTTTTTAAAAAGGCTTCAGCACCTTCTTTAATGGCGTTACTTATCTCCTGCATCGCCGATGTCCCCATATCATGGCTGAGCACAAACTTAGCAAGATAGCCGGCGAAACCAAGCGAGAGTACGCTTATGCCTAAAACAAGCACAAGCAAGGTGTGACCAAATTCCATAATATTATCCTCCTTCTCAGATTTTATGGATTTTAGAAATTTTGTTGAAAAGTAAAGGGAATAGCCTATTTCTTGGTTCTCATATTGAACCGGAGATATAGTCCGATAGCAACTATTACTTTCCTCCTTTACCTCAATTTAGACGGAAGTAAATTTAAGGCCTATTACTTCTAGGAGGAGAAATCATAGCCGAGAAATTGAAAATTACAAGTATCCGTTTATTGAAATGGAATTTAATAACCAGCAGGGGTTTGCGAAGAATAGGTCCTCTTGAAGGATAGCTCTCAGTTCAGCTATAATAACTCACAAACCTTTTTAAGGAGACATTAGAATGGCTAGTGCAGGTACAGTAGAGTTAAGCGACTCAACCTTTGAAACCGAGGTAATAAAAAGCGAAACGCCGGTTTTGGTTGACTTCTGGGCGCCATGGTGCGGGCCATGCAGAATGATAGCACCGGTAGTTGAAGAGATTGCTACCTCTTATACTGGGCGTCTTAAGGTGGGAAAAGTCAATGTTGACGATAACCAAGAAATTACCATGAAATATGGAATAAGAAGTATTCCTACCCTCATACTATTTAAAAATGGAAAAGCCGTAGACCAGATTATAGGAGCCGTTCCCAAGAGTGAAATAGAGAGGATAATTAAAAAGGCTCTTTAGGCAATGTAGGGAACGCATATACGCGTTCTCTACGTAGCAAAAAATCCCTAGGTCGCATCCTAAATGCGTTACAAAACCCATCTTGGAGACCATCTTGCGGCTCGAAGCCGCTAGAAAAAGCATCCCTTCAGGGACAACATGATTATTTTTTATACATAACCAATAATCATCCATAGCTATATGTATAGACGTCTCACTTGGCTATCGAAATGAGAGAGGTCACCTCTTATAATCTCATTAACACTAGATTCTTTAGAATCCAGAGTAGATTTGAGATAGTGGAACGCTTTCCAGGGATCAACTCTCGTACCACACGTAAATATATCCACCGCAGCATAGTCATATTCAGGCCAGGTATGAATCGCAAGGTGAGATTCGGCAATTACAACTACACCACTCACTCCCTGAGGTGAAAAGTAATGGAATGAAGCGTCTAATACGGTAGCTCCACTTCGAGAAGCCGCTTCAAGCATAAGTTTCTTGACCTTCTCCAAGTCATTTAAAATTTTAGGGTCACACCTATGGTATTCGACCAAAAAATGCCTCCCTAGGAATTTCAATATCCCCCTCCTTTCTATTACGATGATTTTTCATTAGAAGGTGAGAATATACCTTCGTATGTCAAAAAGTCAAACAATTACTACAGGTAACAGACTGGGCAAGAAAATTAAAAAATATTCTGCTTAAATTAATAATAAAAATCCTTGCCAAAATTCACTGCAAATAACATCGTCTCTTTAAGACCCCTAACTATAGGAGGATTAATCTAAATGGCTAAGAATATATATATAATGTTGAGCACCCTCACGGATGAGGGAAGAAAAACCGTAAAAATGAGACCTGAGAGGATCAAAGAAGTAAATAAGGAACTGGAGAAAAGCGGAGTTAAGGTGCTTGCTCAGTACGCAGTGCTCGGACCATACGATTTTGTAAATATTATCGAGGCTCCGGACAACAAAACGATTTCAAGGGGTTCGATTGATCTAGGTTCCCGCGGCACGGTTCAGCTCATGACGCTGCCTGCGATTCCAATAGACGACTTTACAAAGAAGCTAAAAGGGAAATAGCTAGACTGTAAAACAGGGCAAACTTTTTGATTGAATAGCGGCCCAAGCCTAAAATCTAACCTGGAAATCAACTATAAAGCTTGCGTTAGCTATATCTGCAGATCGGCCTGTGAGAGGTATTTGTACTCCGAATCCAGGACTATATCTCTTTCCAAATCTCAAGCCAGGTGTGAGGAATATATCCGTTTTTTCTATCGTATTAGCTGTTACAAGCGTGTAACCATTAAACTCGACAAACAAAGAAGGTGAAGCTAAAACAGGGACTTCAGCTCCTACAGCGCTTGCGTACTTAATTCTTGTTTCAAAATTATCTTCCTCAAACTTATCCGCATTGAAAATTAAATCAACCCCAAGGCTGCCTAGAAGGCTAATTTGTCTTCTCTTTACCGCTGCCGATATATATGGAGACACAGTTACAGCACTGGCAAGATAAAGCGGAAAGTCCCTTCCATAATTGTCTACCGTTTTGAGCCTATCTTTATTATCCTTAAAAGCCGTGGGAGGTATGACTTCGAGCCCCCCTGAAATACTAAAATCTTCAGAGTTCACTATTAAGAATTTCCCCCCAATTAGTAGATTTGAGAATTCAAACCCGTTATCTATCTCAACTCCATTCACGGTTACGTTATTTACCCCTGAATAAGGGTACTTTAAATAAACACCGTAGCGGTTATCCGAAGAAGAAAAATCAACTCTAATAGAATAAAAAATAAACTGACCGCCTACTTTTTTATCTAGGTCAACTACTTCAAAGCTTCCAACCACCCTTCCTACCGGAATCGGGGGTTCAAGAAAGAACGGGTACGAAAGTTCGAATGACCTTGATTTATTTGGCGTTATAGAAAACGGACCTTGAAAGGCAAAAGCGCCTGTTAGAGGATTTAAGATACCGAACTTCGTATCTTTGAAAAAAATCCTCATGGGGTTCACAAAATGGCCTGCCACTTTCGCCGCGGAATTATCCCTTTCCACAAGCCAATCAGATAAATTCTCCAGAACGATCCCAAAAGGAGTCCCGATTGCAGGTGTAAAAATCAAATCCGGAAGAGAAGGCGTCTCAACAAGCCCTTCTATCGCATATTCAAAAAGAGCGCTCTGGACAAATGAGCCCAGAGCCGATGCCCAGACACTATGTCCCCTCGCTCTATAAAAGAGATAATACTCGGCGCCAAAGAGTGGATGGATGATAAAATTCGTGTCAAAAGCGTCCTCATCGTTCCACACAGGGGCTTTTGTGATGTTGTCAATCCACTTGGAAAAAGAGGTGTCAAATATCCTGTCGTCTTTGTTTCTCACATAAAAGAACCTGCCAGCCCATAAAAAACCATAGTGATACACGGTATCAAGTAGAAACTCCTTAAGACCCGGGTCTTTCTCATACTCTTTCTCCGAACCGTTTTCATCTCCCGGCTTACCCTTCTCGATAACATCATTTGGTGGAGCAAGAGAATCTAAACGATCCTCCAAATCCTCCGCTCTTCCAATCCCATCGCCTATAACAGTAAAGAAAAATAGAACCAGAAGGATCAAATGCCTTTTTAGCTTATTCACCTTTCCTATCTCCTTGGTTTATATCTGTGTAAAACACATTTGCCTTAAACATCCTGCTGGAATATATAAAGATTGGATCCCTAAATCATGTTTTTATTGGATAACAGATTTTTTTTAAGTTTTTTTCATCTCTGCAAATACACCGAAATAATACACCCAAAATAAGTAATGAGTTTTTAACAGCTTTTTGGAGCGCCCTCGTAAAGATGAAAATTGAGGAAAAAAGATACACGTAACTTACCGTAATTCAAAAATTCTATAAACCATTTAGTATTCTTTTGACTCTCTCTTCCCATGTGTATTTCTTCACATCAGACGCAGCCTGAATGGCTAGTTTTTCAGCAAGAGCATGGTCTTCGAGAACCCTTTTTATACCTTTAACGAGCAGGTCCACATCGTCAGGCTCCACGAGGAGTGCATTACTGCCGTCTTTTAAAATTTCTTTAATTGAAGGGAGTGACGTCGCTACAATCGGACGGCGCGATGCCATATACTCAAATAGTTTTATAGGAGAGGTAAACTCTACGGCTGTCGTGCCCCCCTTAATCGTCATTCGAGAGGTGTAGGGCATGACGAGCACATCGGCGGAAGAGATATATAAAGGGACATTCTTATGTGGAACAAAACCGACCAATTTAAAGTTCTCAGCCCTTTTCTCCTGAGCGATCTTGTTATAATTTTCAATATCGCTCTCCAACCCTCCAACAATCAAAAAAAGCGCTTCCCTCAACCTCAGTGAAGCTTCAATGAGGAGTTCTATTCCCCTCCCGCTGTACGAATTTCCTGAGTAACACACAATCTTCTTATCAATCGGGAGGTTAAGCTGCTTCCGCGCCTCTTCCTTTGTGGGAATCCCTGCAAACTTTTCCAAATCCACACCGTTGGGCGCAACTATTAGCTTATCTTCCGGCAATCCGAGCTTCATATAAATATCTGCCAAGCCCTTTGAATTTGTCGAGAACCTGATCAGATGCTTTGAGTCTTTAAAGGAGTTGAAAAGGAAGTGCGCGGCTTTTACAAGGGGATGGTGCGCATCGTATATAGTTGGTATATTAAAGAGCCGTGTGGAAAGATAGGTATAGAAGATATTTCTTGTGAGGACCAAATCAAAATTTTTTCTATTTATTTTCGTGTAGATTGAGCTGAGAATCCCGTGTCCGATGTGCCTTGCCGAAGGATTTTTCAGAGAAGGAAAAGTAGTGAGTTTAAAATTGGGTTCAACGCCGTAATATTCGAAAATATCCGTCTTGTTATTGTAAGACGGCAGTACAAGTTCCACGCCAATCCCAAGCTTTGCCATAGCGTGACACATCTTCATAACGTGGATAGCGCTTGCGCCTCTTGAAAAAAGTGGAGGACTTCCTACATAAACTACTCTCAAAGTTTTTTCACCTCTTTAGGATATAGTATTCCACATAACGATCCGCAATTTGGAGTCATTGCGAGGAGCGAAAGTTGTAGGGGCACGCTGCAGCGTGCCCCTACCCGTAACGCAAAAGATTGCTTCCCCCTCAGTATTTTCGGGGCTTTGGCTCACCCTTATCAGTCGCTCGGAATGACAGTTGCAGAAAGCTATGCAGTTAACTAAAAGCAGCCAGAATATCATAAGCTTCATTATGTTAATATTTCAACTAAGTTTACTGGATTTAAGCAATAGTAAAACCACATATAAATACTCGGTGTCAAACTCAAGATTCATTAACTGTTTAATAAATCTAATACAACAAGGATTCTGCTGTTCACACTGAGCTAAGTCGAAGTGTGATGGACGTCCTTCGTCTTTCGAATTGCTCAGTAGGCTAAGGACGAACGTAAGAACTAACCGATATATTGGAGAACCAGTACACCAACTGTAAATCGCTCTAATTCTATGATTTGATTATGCATAGATTGTTGGGGCAGGTCTTGCGCCTACCCAAAATAGGGCAACCGCAGTTCGATCGGCTCACTACAGGCAAGGGTTGCCCTGCCATTTGAATGAAAAATTATTTGATAGAATTGGTATTAACTCCCAAATCCTAATTCCTAACCCTTAATTTGAGCCCTCCCGGTCTCTATGCTACAATCCAATCAATCATGAAAATACAATCAATAAGAGGTTTCAACGACATCCTCCCCGAGAAGATCAAGAGGTGGCACCGCATCGAGGAAAGGGCAAGAACTATATTCGAGCTATACGGATTCTCGGAGATAAGAATACCTGTCATCGAATTTACAGATATTTTCGCAAGAAGCCTTGGAACGACAACCGATATAGTAGAGAAGGAGATGTACACGTTTACTGATAGAGACGGCTCATCAATAACACTCCGTCCAGAAGGCACCGCCGGGGTAGTAAGAGCCTTCATAGAGCACTCGATGTATGCCCAGTCCCCCATCACGAAACTCTACTACAGCGGCATGATGTTTAGACATGAACGCCCCCAGAAGGGACGTTACAGAGGGTTTTACCAGATCGGAGCAGAGCTTTTTGGGTCAAAAGAGCCACTTGCAGATGCCGAGGTAATAATTATGCTCTGGCGGTTCTTCGAGGCGATTGGAATCGCTCCTTACCTCAAGCTCGAAATAAGCTCCCTTGGAGACGAAAATTGCCGCCCTGCCTACAAACAAAAACTCGTGGAATTCTTCATGCCGAGCAGAAATCAACTCTGCGAGGATTGTCGGAGAAGACTCGAAGTAAATCCTCTGAGAATCCTCGACTGCAAGAAAGAAAGTTGCAAACAAATTGCTCAAGATGCACCCTCTATGCTTGATAATTTGTGCAGTGAATGCAGAGAGCATTTTGAATCTGTAAAAAATACGCTTACAAGTCTTGGCGCTTTATTTGTATCGAATCCCCGAATAGTAAGAGGGCTTGATTATTACACGAGGACTGTTTTTGAGGTGACAACCGAAGAGCTTGGCGCACAAAACACTGTAGGAGCAGGAGGGAGATACGATCACCTTGTTGAAGAACTGGAAGGTCCGCCCACTCCTGCTGTAGGGTTTGCCGTAGGGATGGAAAGAATAATACTGCTTCATGAAAAGAAGTTCCCCGAAGGATTTCAGAAAGAAGTAGACACCTTCATTGCCCACTTGGGAAGCGAAGCCAAAAAAACAGCATTCCTTCTTGCTTACGAACTCCGAAAAAACGGTGTGTTTACCGAAATGGATTATGAGAACAAGAGCCTTAAAAGCCAACTTAAACGCGCGGATAAACTTGGAGTTAAATACACGATAATCATTGGAGAGGAAGAGCTTAGTCGAGGAAAGGTAAAGGTAAGGGATATGAGGAAAAGCACGGAAGACGAGATGAACTTGGAGGATGTAAAGAAGCTGGCGATCAAGTTCAGGATTTAATACGATTTTCGGATATAAAGATGTAGGGCTTGATTAATCAAGCCCTACTTTTTCTCCCCGCAGAAATCGAAAAGTATTTGAAGATTGCTCTGTACCAATTCATGAACGCTTGGAAAGCTCTCCTTTGTAAACACCCTGAGAGCCTCTTTATAGGAGTGGATTGCCTGCTTGCAGTTTTCCGACTTTCTCTCTGTCTCGGCAAGAGTGCTATATGCTGCTCCAAGGTTGTTCTGCGTAGTGGCGTACTGCATCGGAAATCTTTCAATAGTATAGACGATAAGGGCGCGTTCATAGGCCTCTATAGCCTTCTTGCTATTCCTAGCCTTATCCTCTACCTCGGCAAGCGCTCTATATGCGACACCTATATTGTTCTGAGTGGCAGCGTATTGAAGCGGCGACCTTTCAAAACTCCTAACCTTAAGTGCCTCTTCATAAGCCTTGATCGCCTTTTTGCAGTTTTCTGCTTTATCTTCCACCTCGGCAAGGGTTCTATAAGCTGCTCCAAGGTTGTTCTGAATTGAGGAGTACTGGAGCGGAGACCCTTCAAGAGTATATACCCTTAGGGTCTCTTTATAGGCTTTAACCGCTTTTTTACAGTTTTCGGCTTTATCCAACACGTCGGCAAGGGTCCTGTATGCGACTCCAAGGTTATTCTGAGTAGCTGCGTATTCCATCGGGAACCCGCCAATGTTATAAACCTTGAGGACCTCTTCGTAGGATTTAATCGCCTTCTTGCAGTGTTCAGCCTGATTTTCAGCTTCAGCAAGGATTCTGTAGGCAGTACCGAGATTGTTGTGGATAATGGCATAATCAAGAGGTAAGGGTTCAACCGTATAGACTCTGAGTGCTTCTTCATAAGCCCTGACAGCCTTTTTGTTATTATTAACCTTATCCTCTGTTCCGGCAATTATTCCATAGGCTATTCCCAGATTCTTCTGGATTAGTCCGTAATCCGCAGAAAAACCTTTAAGAGCATAGACCTTGAGGGCTTCTTCGTAAGCTAATACAGCTCTCTTATGGTTTTCAATTTGATTTTCTTCCTCAGCAAGGACTCCATATAAAATTCCTAAATTCTTCTGGATCAATCCGTAATCAGCAGGAAAATCATGAATAGCATAAACTTTGAGAGATTCCTTGTAGCACTCTATTGCCCTCTTATAGTTTTCAATCTTATCCTTCACATCAGCAAGAGTCCTATACACGTTACCCAGATTTCTCTGTATTTCTCCATAATCCGAATTTAAGCTGTCCTGAGTATAAACCTTTAGAGCCTCTACATAAGCTTCTATCGCCCTTCTGCAGTTGCTCGCTTTATCCCTCTCCTCGCCTAGCGCGCCATAGGCAATTCCCAAATTCTTCTGAATAATCGCATAGTCAGACGGAAAATACCTGTAACCATAGAACCTAAGAGACTCTTTATAGGCTTTTATCGCCGCATTATAGTTCTCAACCCTATCTTCTTCCCCTGCTAGGATGGTGTAAGCAAATCCAAGACTCTTTTGAGCCTGTCCGAAATCCACAGGGGAATCCTTAAAAGTGTAGACCTTAAGGGCTTCTTCATAAGCCTCTATCGCACTCTTGCAATTACTAACCCTACCTTCTACATCGCTAAGGGTTCTGTATGCGTCTCCAAGCTTGGTCTGAGTAGAGGCGTATTGGGCGGGTGAATCCTTAATATTAGAAACCTTAAGGGTTTCTTCATAGGATTTTATCGCCTTCTTATAGTTTTCAGCCTTGTCCTCTATCTTGGCATCTTCGGTTTGGGCAAGGAATTCATAGGCTATGCCCAGGTTTTTCTTAACTATGTCGTAATCCGTTGGAAAATTCTCGGGATTGTAAAATTTAAGGGACTCCTCGTATGCTTTTACCGCCTTCTTATAGTTTACAAGCTTATTATCTACCTCGGCAAGAATCCCGTATGCAATACCAAGATTCTTTTGCATCAAACCATAATCATTTGGGGAATTATCAAAGTCATATACTTTAAGAGCGCTTTCATAGGCCTCTATTGCTCTTTTACAGTTTTCAACTTCACCTTTTTCCACAGCAAGAATCCCGTATACATAGCCGAGATTCTTCCGGATTAATCCGTAATCCCCAGGAGAGTCTTTAAAAGTGTAGACCTTGAGGGCTTCTTCAAAGCATTCGATTGCCTTCTTGAAATTGCTGTCTCTATTCTCTACTTCGGCAAATGTTCCATAAGCGATTCCCGGATTCTTTTGTATCAGTCCATAGTCATTTGTGGAATTTTCGTACTTATAAAACTTGAGGGACTCTTCATATGCTTTGATCGCTTTCTTATAGTTAGTAGGGCTATCCTCAACCCCAGCTAGGATTTCATAAGAAATTCCTAAATTCTTCCGAATCATCCCGTAATCCGTTGGGAAATCTTGAAGGGTATAAACTCTGAGAGCACTCTCATAAGCCTCTATCGCCTTCTTATAGCCTTCTATCCCATCTTCTAAGGCAAGAATATTATAGGCAACACCTAGGTTTTTCTGGATCGTTGCATAATCCGCAGGGCAGCTATCGTAGTCATAAACCCTCAGAGCACATTCGTAGGATGCTGTTGCTCTTCTGTAATTGCCGATCTCACCTTCCAACTCTGCAAGGTTGTCATAGATAAAGCCGATATTCTTATGAACCAATCCATAATCCTTCGGAGAGTCTTCAAGATTGTAGACTTTGAGAGCTTCCTCATAAGATTCGATTGCTTTCTTGTAGTTAATGACAATATCCTCAGCCTCAGCAAGCGTTCCGTATGTTTCTCCAAGCTTTCTCATAGCAGCGGCATATTGGGCGGGGAATTTCTCGAGTGTATAAATTTTTAGAGTTTCCTTATAAGACTCGATTATCTTTTTGCACCTATCGGATTGGCCTCCCTCTGTGTCTTCTGCAACCACATCTTCCACGTCGTGAAGGATTTCATACAGGTCACGGAGATTTTTCTGGATCTCTTCATAATCCGAGAGGGAACTCTCAGGATTATAAATCCTGAGTGCTTTTTGGTAGGATTCTATTGACTTGCGACAATTACCGGCTTTATCTTCTAACTGTGCAAGAGCCGCATGAATAATTCCGAGGTTTTTATGAATCATCCCATAATCCATGGGGAAATCTTCTAACGTGTAGCTCCTAAGGCTCTTCTCATAATCCTCTATCGCTCTCTTATAGTTCTCGACTCCGCCAAGAGTTCCGTAAAGATCTCCAACCCTTTTCTCAAGTGAAGCGTATTCAACCGGATAGTCCTCAAGAGTATAAACCCTCAAACTCTCCTCATACGCCTTGATTGCTTTCTTACTGTTCTCACTCCCTTCTTGCTCATTCAGTACTACATATATTTTTCCTAGACTACTCTCTATCTCTGCATACTGTAACGGTGAACTCTCAAACGTATAAATGCTAAGCGCTTCTTCATAAGATTGAACAGCTTTTTTGCAGTTATTAATCCTGTTCTCCTCTTGAGAAAGCGCACCGTACGCATCCCCAAGATTTCTCTGACACATCCCATAATCCATTGGATGGATCTTAGAACTATAAACCCTTAGCGCGTTCTCACAGGCCTTTACCGCTTTCTCGCCGTTCTTTGCCCTGTCTTCTATCCCGGCCAATCTGTTGTAGAGAGCGCCAAGGCCGCTCTCTATTGCTGCACTCTGAGTCGGAAACTTCTCAGGTGTGTAAATATTCAGACACCCCTCATAACACTCTATAGCTTTCCTACAGATCTCTGCATCTTCCTCCAGGTCAGACAAGCTCTTGTAGACATCCCCTAGGGTGTTCAGTGTTGATGCGTATTGCATGGGAAATCTCTCAAAAGTCCTGACCTTTAGTGCTTCCTGATAAGCTCTGATTGCATTCCTAAAGTTTTCAGTTTTACCCTCTATTTTTGCAAGTGTGCTGTAGACAATCCCAAGATTGTTTTGAACAGAAGCATACTGCATCGGCGATTCTTCAATGGTATAAACCCTAAGGGTTTCCCCATAGGCTTTAATTGATCTCCTACAGCTCTCAGCTTTATCCTCCACTTCAGCAAGGGTTTTGTATGCAGTTCCAAGGTTGTTCTGGATCGCAGCGTAATCCACAGGTAATTGCCCTAAACTATAGAATGTGAGGGATTCTTCAAAAGATTCGATTGCCCTCTTACAGTTACCGGCTTTATCCTCTACTTCAGCAAGAGATTCGTATGCAAGGCCCAGATTCTTCCGGATTAATCCATAGTCCTCAGGTGAATTATCAAGGGTATAAAACTTGAGGGATTCTCCAAAAGAGAATATTGCCTTCTTGAAGTTAGCTGCCTTATCCTCTAACTCGGCTATGGTTTCATACACAGCCCCCAGTTTTCTTTGAATTAAACCATAATCCCTTGGAAAACTATCATAGCTATAAAATTTTAAGGCCCCTTCAAAAGCCTCTATTGCACTCTTACAGTTTTGTGCCTTATCTTCCAGTTCAGCAATGCTTGCGTAGGCTGTTCCCAGATTTTTCTGGATTGTCCCGTAATTCTCCGGGGAATTACCGAGGGTGTAGAACTTTAGAGCCTCTTCATAAGCCTCTGTTGCACTCTTATAGCATTCAACCTCACCCTCCGCTTCAGCAAGGCTCCCACACGCAATGCCGAGGTTTTTCTGAATCATCCCGTAATCACCAGGGAAACTATCATAGTTATAGATCCTTAGAGCCTCTTTATAAGCTTTGATCGCCTTCTTATAGTTCTCATTCTCATCCTCATCCCCTTCTTCAGCCAGCATGCTGTACGCAGTTCCCAGATTCTTCTGTATCAGCCCATAATCCGTCGGATAATCATTAAAACTATAGACGTTAAGAGCGCTCTCGTAAGCGTGTACGGCCCTCTTATAGTTCTCAATTCCACCTTCTTCCATCTCTGCAAGTGTATTGTATAGAATTCCGAGATTCTTCTGAACCAGTCCAAAATCTAGCGGAAAATCTTCAAGAGTATAAAATCTGAGAGCCTCTTCATGAGCTCTTATCGCTTTTTCCAAGTTGATAACCCTATCTTCCTCACCAGCAAGAGACTCGTAAGAAATTCCCATGCTCTTGTGAATTATCCCGTAGTCCTCCGGAAATTTCTCAAGAGTATAAAACTTGAGAGCACCTGCATAAGCCTCGATAGCTCTCTTATGGTTCTCAGTCTTATTTTTTAGTTGAGCGAGGTTTACATACGCAACTCCACGGTTCTTTTGTATGAATCCGTGGTCCATCGGAAAGTCTTTAAAGGTATAAAACCTGAGAGATTCTTCATAAGCGCTAACCCCCTTCTCTAAGTTGCTAGCCGTATCTTCTTCCTCGGCGAGGGCAATAGACGCAATTCCCAGACTCTTCTGCATTAATCCGTAATCTGCCGGGAATTTCTCCAGACTATAAACCTTTAGGGCTTCTTTATAGGACTCTATTGCGCTCTTATAGTTTGTGAGCCCGCCTTCTATCTCAGCGATAGTGGAGTATATGAGCCCCAGGGTCTTATGGACTGTCGAATAATCAGTTGGAAAATCTTGAAGAGTATATACGCTAAGACTATTTTCATAAGCCTCAACTGCTTTCTTAGAGTTTCTGACCTTATCCCCTAATTTAGCAAGGGCTTCGTAGGCTGTTCCTAGATTCCTCTCTATCAATCCATAATCATCGGGGGAGTTATAAATGGTATAAAACCTCAAAGCCTCTTCGTAAGACTCTACAGCCTTCTGGTAGTTTCCAGATTTATCCTCTATTTCGGCAAGTCTGCTGTAAGCTAGGCCAAGGCTTTTCCGAATAATTCCATAATCAACAAGCGAACCTTCAATTGTATAGACTTTGAGAGCTTCTTCATAAGCCTCTATTGCGCTCTTATAGTTTTTATATTCCTCTCCTTCGTCAGCCAGAATGCCGTATTCGATACCCAGATTCTCCTGAATTAACCCATAATCCCAAGGAGAATTATCAACGGTATAAAACCTTAGAGCTTCTTTGTAGGCGTCTATTGCCTTATGGCAGTTACCAACCCTATCTTCTGACTCAGCAAGGGTTCCGTATGCTTTACCGATGTTCTTATGTATTATCCCGTAATCCTCAGGGAAACCATCATAGTTATAAATCCTAAGAGCCTCCTCATTGGCTTTGATTGCTCTCTTGTAATTCTCATCTTCATCTTCTTCCTCAGCCAGCATGCTGTACGTAATTCCCAAATTCTTCTGTATTTGACAATAATCCATTGGGAAATTGTCATAGCTATAGACTTTGAGGGATTCTTGATAAGCGTTTATTGCCCTCTTGCAGTTAACGACTATATCCTCCACCTCGGCAAGAGTTCGATAAGCGGAACCAAGACTTTTCTTAATCGCTGCATAATCAACAGGAAAATCCTTAAGAGTGTATACCTTGATAACGTCTTCATAGACCTCTATTGCTCTTCGAGAGTTAGCGGCTTTATTTTCTGCATCGGCAAGGATAATGTAGGAATCCCCAAGGTTTTTCTTGGTTCTCGCATGTTGCAGTGGAAATCGTTCAGGAATCCTCATGAGAAAAGACTCTTCAAAAGCGCCGATTGCCTTCTTACAGTTATCTTTTTTGTCTTCTACTTCGGCAAGAGTGTTATAGGCAACCCCAAGATTGTTCTGAACTAAGGCATACCGCTGGGGAAAATCCTTCAAATTATAAGCCTTGAGAGCCTCCCTATAGGATTCAATTGCCCTACTACAGTTGGCGACTTTATCTTCAACCTCTGCAAGGGCTCTATGAGCATTGCCAAGATTGTTCTGAACCATTCCGTAATCCGCTGAGTTTTCCTGAGTATAAACCTTGAGAGCTTTCTTGTACGCTTCGATTGCTCTCTTGCAGTTGAGAGCTTTATCTTCTATCTCAGCAAGTGTGCAATAAGCAACCCCAAGATTGTTCTCAGTAACTGCGTAATCCGCTGACTGCGTTTCAAGATTCCTTATTTCAAGTGCCTCTTCATAGGCTTTAATGGCCCTCTTACAGTTTTTAGCTTTATCTTCTATCTCAGCAAGTGTGCAATAGGCGGCTCCAAGATTGATTTGGACCATTCCGTAGCCCGACGGGAAGTCGTGAGGAGTATAAATCCTCAGAGATTCTTCAAAAGAGCTAATAGCATTCCTACAGTTTTCTGCTTTATCCTCTATCTCAGCAAGAGTACAATAAGCAGCTCCAAGATTGTTTTGAACTAAAGCATGCTGCTCAGGAGAATGTTCTAAGCTATAAACCTTGAGAGCTTCTCTATAAGCCTTTACTGCTTTAATGCAATTACCGGCTCTATCTTCTACCTCTGAAAGAGTTCTATATGCATTTCCGAGGCTGTTTTGAATTATTCCATAATCCGTTGGTAAGCTCTGAAGGGTATAAATTTTTAGAGCTTCCTCGTAGGAATTGATCGCTCTTTTCGAATTCTCGACCTTATCCTCCACTTCGGCAAGTATGCCGTAAGCGACCCCGAGATTCTTCTGAACGTTCCCGTAATCTAACGGAAAGTCTTCAAAGGTGTAGACCCTAAGAGATTCCTCATAGGATTTAACCGCACTCCTTGAGTTCCCTAGCCTATCCTCAACTTCGGCGAGTGTGCTATAGGCCATTCCAAGATTTTTCTCAATTGTTCCGTAATCAATCGAAAAATCCTCAAAGGTATATATCCTGAGAGATTCTTTGTAGGACTTAATTGCCCTCATTGAGTTCTCACTTCTATTTTCTATTTTGGCAAGAGCTATGTAGGCCAATCCAATATGGCTTTGAATCATTCCGTAATCAGCGGAAAATTCCTCAAAGGTATAGACCTTGAGGGCTTCTTTATAGGCTTTAATTGACTGCTTAAAGTGCTCGGGCTTGGGCTCCACTTCAGCAATAGCACTATAGGCTGCCCCAAGGTTGTTTTGGATCATACTGTAATTTTTTGGAAAGTCTGCAAAAGTATAGACCCTAACGGCTTCCTTATATGCTTTAATGGCTTTCCTGCAGTTTTCTACTTGATCTTCGAGCTTCGCAAGAGTGATTAACGCTACCCCAAGATTGTTCTGCGTCATTCCATAGTCAATCGGGAAGCTTTCAAAAGTCCTCACCTTAAGGGCTTCCTCATAGGCTTCGATTGCTTTCTTACAGTTCTCTGCTTTATCCTCTATTTCAGCAAAAGTGCTATATGCATTGCCAAGATTGTTCTGGGTTGTAGCGTATTGGACCGGGAAATTTTCCAGGGTGTATATCTTGAGGGCTTCCTCATAGGCTTCGATTGCTTTCCTACAGTGCTCTGTCTCCTGAGCGAGCATGTCATAAGCCGCCCCAAGATTGTTCTGAGTCATTGCATAATCCATTGGAAAGCTCTCCGGATTGTAAACACTAAGGGCTTTCTCGTATGCCTCGATTGCTCTTATACAGTTCTCAGCTTCGTTTTTCTTTTCGGCAAGCGTCCTATACGCATTACCAAGATTTTTTTGGGTGTCAGCATACTGAGCAGGAAATTCTTCATGGGTAAAGACTTTAAGGGCTTCTTCATGAGCTTCTATTGCTCGTTTACAGCTCTCTTCTTTATCCTCTATTTCCGCAAGAACGCTGTAGGCTATCCCAAGATTGTTTTGTGTTGCTGCATAGTCCAAAGGCGCACTTTCATATGTCCTTACCTTAAGCGCTACCCCGTAGGATTCTATTGCTTTCTTACAGTTCTCTGCTTTGTTCTCTACCTCTGCAAGCGTGTCGTATGAGACTCCGAGGTTGTTCTGAGTACTTGCATAATCCGCCGGGAAAGTCTCAAGGTTATAAAACTT
>JACPIY010000042.1 GCA_016187835.1 Deltaproteobacteria bacterium
AGATCAACGAACTTAATTTCCACAAGGGAAACCTTAATTCCCCATGGATCGGTATGTTTGTCTAAAACCTCCTGAATGCGAATATTTAACTTGTCTCTCTCCGAAAGAAGGTCATCGAGTTCAACCTGTCCCAGAATGCTTCTCAGGGTTGTTTGGGCAAGCTGAGAGGTCGCATAGAGATAGTTCTCTACCTGGATTACAGCCTTTACAGGATCAACCACACGAAAATAAACGACTGCGTTAACCTTAACGGAGACGTTATCCCTTGTTATAACATCCTGGGGTGGAACATCCAAAGTGATTAAACGAAGGCCGATCTTTAACATCTTATCAATCCCCGGAATGATAAATCTAATCCCCGGACCTTTTGGTTCAATTATTCTCCCAAGCCTAAATACCACTCCACGTTCATACTCATTTAATACTTTAACCCCTGAAAGGAGAAAGAGTATTATAAAAGCAACAAATATTATTACAGGCGTTGACATAATTTAATCCTCCTTTTATGACTCAAACCTTTTTACTTTTAATTTGAAACCGCTTTTAACTTCAACCACCTTTATTTTATCCCCTTGATTAATCTTCTCATCACTTTCTGCATCCCAGTACTCACCGTGAATAAAGATCTTTCCTCTATTCTCTATACTGGTTACAGCCACTCCTTCCTCTCCCATGAGCCCCTCAAATCCCACAGACCCACGAGAGCGTTGGGCTTTTACAAGATAGTATCCGATAAAGAGAAAGAAAAGCCCAATTGCCAGAGCAGCAGCGATTACGACATCGAATCCTACCCTAACATCGGACTGAGGGGTATCAAAAAGAAGGAGCGCTCCAAATATAAAACTTATTATCCCACCGACCCCAAGAATCCCAAAGCTCGTTACATAAATCTCAAGAATCAAAAGTAGGATAGAAAGCACGAGCAGAGCAAGTCCTGCGTAGTTGAAGGAGAGTATTTGAAGTGAAACCATGCCGAGGAGAAGACATATTGCCCCGGCCACACCTGGAAAAATTAAACCGGGGTTATAAAATTCCAAAATAAGTCCGAGTGAACCTAGAGAAATTAAAAGGAATGCAATATCGGGTACACTCAGGGTGTCAATCAGCTTCTGTTTAAAATTCATATCAAGTCTCTCAACAATCGCACCCCTTGTTTTAAGCACCTTTTTACCGTCTGGAAGTTCAACAACGCGTCCGTCAATCTCATTAAGAAGCTCAGTTATACCGGGGGTAATGAGGTCAATGACTTTTATCTTCAAGGCCTCAGTCGAAGTTATTGAAGCACTGTTTCTGACCGCTTCAATCGCCCACTTGGTATTTCTTTTCCGCTTCTCGGCTATACTCTCTATAAAAGAAGAGGCAAAGTTTTCAACTTTTTCATTAAATTTTTCTTTCTCACTGTTTTGTTTTTCATCATTAGTCTCTTCTTGCTGGTTACCACCCGGAGAAATGAAAACCGGATGCGCTGCACCGATGCTTGTTCCGGGGGCCATAGCGGCAATATTTGCAGAGAGCGTGATAAACACACCGGCTGAAGTAGCGGTAGCACCGCTCGGATAAACATAAACTACAATCGGTATGTCGGAATTCAGTATTAACTGTACTATTTCTTTTGTAGAGGAAAGGAGTCCACCTGGGGTATCGAGAAGTATTATCAGAGCCTCCACAGAGTTTTCTTTTGCCTTGTCAATCCCCGCCCTTATATAGTCAAATGTAGCCGGGTTTATTGTTCCATGAATTTCTATAAGGACTACTTTTTTATCTGCACTATTATCAGTATCCGCATGGGAAACTACAATCCCGGGGAGAAAAGCGAAAGCAAGCAAAAATAGGAATCTTTTTCTTCTCATATAATCATACACAAAAAATATTGTAGCTTTCTAATCGAGAAACCGCAAGGGCAGTTACCAGTTTCGAGTTTCGAGTTTCGAGTTTTAAGCTTAAAGCCTTCAGCCCGGAACCCAAAACTTTGCGTCTGAAGTCAACTTGTATTTTTAGTAGCCAATATTATAATTCCGGGATGTCAAAAAAGGTAAAGATCACTCAAAAGGAATTAAAGGGCCCGGATAAGTTCAGAGAAGCAATCTCAAACGCAGTTGTTTTTATATCGGATAACTATAATAAACTCCTCTACGCTCTTGGAGGCATCATAATCATTCTTGTCGCTGCTTTTGTCGTAATTTCCATTTTTGAGAGCCAAAAAAAGGAGGCAAGTTCAAAATTCAAAGAAGCACTTGATAGCTACGACAATGGAAAATCAGAAGAAGGGCTTGGTAAATTTTTAGCTATAAGAAATGAATATCCAGACGCTGACATATCAAAAATCGCTCTATACTACGCAGCCACCATAAACTACGATATGGGTAAATACGACGAGTCTATAAGACTCCTCAATGATTTCCTAAGTAGCGACGTAAAGGACCAGACGCTAAGAGACGCAGCATACCTTACGCATGGTTTGTCAAGTTTCAACGAGCGGAAATGGCAAGAGGCTATTGATAATCTATCGAAGCTAGACAAAGTGGGAAGCCCTTATGAGAATCAGGCAAAGCTTCATATAGGACTATCCCTTGAAAAGCTGGGCAGATATAGTGAAGCGGAAAAAATTTACAAAGAGATACTGAGCAAACAATCCGGTGGTAGTCAGAGATTAACAGTTGAGTAGATAATTAACTTTGATTTATCAAACTGGCAATAAGATAATCTAACAAAGCGCATAACGAGGACGGGTTGACTCTGATTTTACAGCCTTTAACACACTGATATATTTATAGTATCTTCCAAAAGTTACCAATTTATACTATAGTTCCTTATCAATCTTGTTTTCAATTTACCTTTTTAGGAGGTTTTATCAATGTTTGCAGTCGGCTCTATCCTCATAGGTCTTTTTTCAGGAATTGCAAGCGGCTTTTTTGGAATAGGTGGTGGACTCGTGATGATTCCGGCAATGGTTTATTTCTTTAATCTTACTCAACATCAGGCACAGGGAACTTCCCTTGCAGTTCTTACCCCCCCTCTCGTGATTTTTGCAGCAATAAAGTATTACAATGAAGGAAACGTTAATTTACGTATGGCAGTATTCATTGCTTTGGGTTTTGTTGGAGGTGCTTATCTAGGAGCGACATTTGTTCACTATATCCCTGACCCAATGTTAAAGAGGTTATTCGGGGTGTTGCTGCTTATTATTTCAATAAAGATGATATTGGGGAAGTAACCGATAAAATTAAAAATTATTTTTTAAGAGTGAAAAATATAAAGATTTTTTAACTCTTCACTAAATAAAAGGCCTCAGCCTCATTTATAACTCTTTCCAAATCCTCAGGAAGATGATACCAGTGAATATCCTTGTCACTTCTGAGCCATGTCATCTGACGTTTGGCAAGACGTTTCGTATCACGCTTTATCAGCCCTATAGCACTATCAAGTGTAATCTCTCCATCAAGATACTGGTTTACTTGCTTATAGCCTATGGATTGCATCGGTTTTAAATCTTTTCCAAAACCCATCCTCTGAAGTTCCTTCACCTCTTCGACAAGCCCTTCTTCTATCATTTTATCTACTCTTTGGTCGATCTTGTTCCTGAGAATCTTTCTGTCCTCGAAAAGGCCGATTTTTAGAACTTCGAATTCATGCTCTCTAAAACCGTGTTTCTCCCGAAGATCGGACATCCTCTCCCCCGTGAGATAATACGCTTCAAGCGCGCGCTCTGTTCTGATATAATCGTTTGGATGAATGCGGGAAGCCGAATCTGGATCAAGCGATTTTAATCTTTCATAGACATAACGAACTCCGAAAGTGGATTTAAGATTCCTGAGATTCTCCCTTATTTGTTTATTAGCTGAAATTTCCTCTATGATTCCGTAAAGGAGAACGCGAACATAAAGATACGTGCCACCTACAATAATAATTTTTGTAGATTTTCTATGGAGTTCCTGGATTAAAAGTTTTGCCGATTTCCTATAAATTCCCGCATTAAATTCCTCATAAGGATCAACAATATCAGTGAGGTGATGAGGAACCTGTTCACTTTGATCTCTAGACAGCTTTGCAGTTCCGATATTAAGGTATCTATAAACCTGGAGTGAATCGGCATTGACTATCTCTCCATCAATTCTCTTTGCAATTTCAATACCTAGTTTACTCTTTCCTACAGCAGTGGGACCTAAAATAACAAGTAATTTGGGTTTGTCTTTTGTCACTGAATAAATGGTAAGTTCTGAGTTTAAAACATCGAGTATATATCCTACTTCGCTTCAGAAAGGAACGCATATATGCGTTCCCTACATTTATAATCCCAATGCCGATGACTGAAAGCTTTGGATGGCTCTAATTCCTAGTTTTTTCTGTAATCCTCTATATTTTCTCCCAAGGCTTCTTTTCTGCTTAGCCTTATCTTTCCATCATTCTCTATACTGATACATTTTACGAGTATTTCATCACCTTCTTTTACAATATCCGAGACGGTTCTCACTCTAGTTGGAGCAAGCTCGGATATATGAACCAGCCCATCTGTGCGAGGGGCTATCTCGACTATGGCTCCAAAATCAAGTATTCTTTTGACCCTGCCAAGATATATTTTGCCGACTTCAATTTCCTGTACAATCTCTGCCACAATTTCCAACGCTCTATCGCATGCTTTTTTACTGGGAGACGCAATTTTTACTCTACCCGTCTCGTCAATATCAATTTGGACTCCTGTTTCTTCAATTATCTTCTTTATCGTTCTTCCGCTAGGCCCTATCACGTCTTTGATTTTCTCCGGTTTTACCTGCATCGTAATGATCTTAGGAGCAAAATCAGAAATTTGTGCTCGCGGTTCTTGAATTATTTCATTCATTCTGTCAAGCACAAAAAGCCTTGCATCATGTGCTTGTTTAAGAGCATCCGAGAATATCTCTTTTGTAACACCTTTAACTTTAATATCCATTTGAAGTGCCGTAATACCCGCCTTAGTTCCAGCAACTTTAAAATCCATATCTCCTAACTGATCTTCGTCACCTAGGATATCAGTAAGAATAACAAATTTATCCTCTTCTTTAATGAGCCCCATTGCAATCCCGGCTACTGGTGCGCTTATAAAAACACCGGCATCCATCAGTGAAAGCGTCGCTCCGCAGACGGTAGCCATCGAAGATGAACCATTTGATTCGAGTACGTCAGAAACAACTCGAATTGTATAGGGAAATTTCTCCTTCGAAGGAAGAACTGAGAGTATTGCCCTCTCGGCAAGGGCACCATGACCAATCTCTCTGCGGCCAGGACCGAGGCGGGTTCCAACCTCACCCACGCAAAATGGGGGAAAGTTGTAGTGAAGCATGAATCTTTTCGTCAGCTCTCCTTCAAGGGAGTCTATTCTCTGCTCATCATAAGTAGTTCCTAAAGTGCTCACCACTGCAACCTGAGTTTCTCCTCTTGTAAAAAGCGCAGACCCATGGGTTCGAGGGAGAAAACCTACTTCTCCACTTATCGGCCTTATGTCGGTATAACCTCTTCCATCAATCCTCCTTTTCTCATGAACTATAAGCTCACGAACTAATTCTTTCTTTAGCTTGCCGAATGCTTTGACAATTTTAGCTTCCGACCCCGGAAATTTTGGAGCCAAGGACAGAAGGGTTTCTTGAAATGCTGCTTGAATCCCCTCCCTTCTTTCAACCTTGGATAAAATTCCTATGGCTTTTTTAAGCCTCTCGTAAGCAAAAGAAACCACATTTTCGGAAAGAGCCGAATCCTCAACTAAAGCCGGTATTTCTCTTTTCTGGATGTTAATAGCACTTACAAGTTCTTCTTGGAATTTAACAAACTCCTGAATACATACATGCGCAAATAAAAGTGCCTCAACCATCTCTTCTTCAGGCACTTCGCTTGCACTACCCTCTACCATAACTATTGCTTCTTTCGTCCCGGCTACAACTATATCCATATTGCTCTTTTCAAGTTCTGTTCGTGTCGGATTACAGACAAACTCCCCGTTTATACGCCCTACTCTCACCGCCGCAGCGGGTCCATCAAAGGGAACATCTGATACAAGAAGCGCTGCCGACGCTGCAGTGACAGATAGAACATCCGGGTCGTTATCCTGGTCCGCTGAAAGAACCGTGACAATAATCTGCGTAGCATAGGTAAAATCCTTAGGAATGAGCGGTCTCATGGGTCTATCTATAAGCCTTGAAGTCAGAACCTCTTTTTCAGTCGGACGTCCCTCCCTTTTAAAATACCCTCCCGGGATTCTTCCTGCAGCATAAGCCTTTTCTTGATAATTAACAGTTAAAGGAAGAAAGTCCTCACCCTCTGCCTTTTCCTTCTCAGCTACAACAGTAGCCAAAACCGTCGTACCCTCGTAACGAGCCAGGACAGCACCGTGAGCTTGCTTCGCAAGCCTCCCGGTTTCAAAGTCCGAGCTTATCCAAAAGATTCCTGTATCTTTCCGGACTTACTCTTTTAATGTAGTCTAGAAGCTTTCTTCGTTTTGCAACCAGTGAAAGAAGACCGCGTTTTGAGTGAAAATCCTTTGGAGCCCCCTGCATGTGTCTGGATAGTTCTTGAATACGTCTTGTGAGTATGGCAATTTGAACTTCCGGCGAACCAACATCTTTATCGTGAATTCTAAAATCACCGATCAACTGACTTTTTTCCTCTCTCTCAAGTACCATCTAACAACCTCCTTTTTTAAAGCATCGAGCGCATACATGCGCTCGATGCAAAGCCTTTTATTCTAAATCAGTTAAGAACCCTAAGAAGCCTTAGAACCACTGTTTTATCATCCAATTTATCCAAATCCGCGGAACTTACAAGTGCCTCCCCAACAGAAACCAAATCTGAATTTTCATAAATTTTCAATTTATCTCCTGCTTCAAACCGAGTAATGTTTCCAGAATCTATATAGGATTTCCTGATCTGCATCCCCATTTTTATTTGCATTGCAATTCCCTTTCCAACATTTATATCCTTAATGTGAGAAAGAGCTTCGCTTATTGGAATTAACCTGATATCGCCTTTTTTAACATTCTCTAAAGAGACTGTATCCTCTAATTTAAACCTTCCGCTTCTAATCCTTCTAAGGTCCACAAGATGTCCACCACAGCCAAGCTCGTCCCCAATATCAGAACCTAAAACCCTTATATAAGTTCCCCGTGAACAGTTTACAAAAAACTTGATAAAGGTCGAATTCAATTCGATGAGTTCCAGATCTTTAATAATTATAGTCCGGGGAGGTCGTTCTATAGATTTTCCCTCTCTTGCGAGCTTATAGAGCCTGACTCCGTCTTTTTTAAGGGCGGAGAACATGGGAGGAATCTGCGTAATCTTGCCCTTGAATTTAGAAAAAACATCTATAACAAGTTCTCTTGTTATTGCACCGACGTTCTTTTCAATTACAACCCTCCCAGTGGCATCCATTGTATCCGTTGTAATCCCAAGTCTGAGCAATGCCTCATATTCTTTAAAATCCTCGTCTAAAAAAGGAATAACCTTTGTAGCTTTACCTACACATATGGGAAGAACACCCGTAGCAAACGGATCAAGCGTTCCTGTGTGCCCTGCACGCCTTGTTTTAAGGACAGTTTTTACTTTACTCACTGCCCTAAGAGAAGTCATACCCTTCGGCTTGTCTAAGACAACTATTCCGTCCATCCGAATGCCTCATTTATAGTACTAAACAATCGGTGCTTTACATCTGTTAATGTCCCGGTAATTAGACAACCTGCTGCCCTTTTATGCCCCCCCCCACCAAATTTCTCAGCAATTAGTGAAACATTAACTCCTCCATTTGACCTAAGACTGACTTTCCACCTTGTTCTATTATTATCACCGGGTTCCTCTTCTCTAAAAAGCATTGCAACCTCGACGCCTTTAATAGACCGTGGGAAATTTACAAATCCTTCTGTATCTTCCCTGCTCGTGCTTGTCATTTTAAGCATTTCTCTATTCGCAAAAACCCAAGCCAGACGTCCGTCCTCGCTGACTTCTAGTGTCGGAAGAACTACTCCAAGTAGTTTGAGCTTTGCAAGCGGTTCGCTTTCATAAATCGCCCGAGAGATTTGCCATGGGTCTGCTCCTAATTCAACTAGATCCGCCGCAACTCTAAATGTTTCCTGGGTTGTGTTTGAGTATCTAAATGAACCAGTATCAACAACTATTGTGGTATAAAGGTTTTTTGCTATATCAGGGGTAATTTTCAGTGACAGAGTTTTTAGGAGGAAATAGATTATCATTCCAGTTGAAGAGGCGTCCGGATTAAGAAGATGGAGCTCAGCCGATGGCTTGTTTGTCTGATGATGGTCTACTATAACTTTAGTACCACATCTTCCCGAAACAATAAACCTCTCGAATTCCTTTCCAACCCTGCTTGTGTCCGTACAGTCAACAATTAAAGTGCAATCAAAGCTTCCATGTATAAAATTTAAAGACGAATTTACCTTTTCTGAGCCGGGAAGGAATTCTAAAACCCCAGGGGTTCCGTCTTTATTATAAAAAACAACCTCTTTCCCTGCCATTTCAAGAGCTAAACCAAGACCCAGCATAGAACCTATTGCATCACCATCAGGGTTTTCGTGAGAAGTAATGAGAAATCTTTTTCCCTCTCGAACTACTTGAACGATTCTTTCAAGATCACTCAACTTTTGCCCCTCTTAGCAGATCATCCACTCTGTAACCTTCTTCAAGAACAGTATCAAATTTAAATTGTAGATTTGGGACTCTTCTTATCCTAAGCCTTTTTGAAAGCTCTCTTTTTATGAACCCCGAAGCACGTTGCAATCCAAGAAGGGTTTCTTCTCTGTTTACTTCCTCTTTCATAACAGTAAAAAACACGCGTGCCGAGCTTAAGTCATCTGTAATTTTAATATCCGTAAGTACAACAGCTTGCACACGAGGATCTTTTATATCCCCCTTTAAAATCATTTGGGAGATTTCTTTAAGGATTACATCCCCAACCCTATCCGAACGCTTATAACCTATTCCCAACTGCTTCTCCTAGAAGTGAAAAATCTCAATCTCGCGAGCTACTATAAGGACAATTCCAGAACTATCTATAAATCTTAAAACCTGATCTAAGGTAGAATTAACATAAGGCGTCTCGTTGCTTATAAAGGAAACTCCGATCGTTGCCCTCTGCCAAAGGTTATGAGAGTCGACCTCAGAGATTGAAACATTACTGAAGTTTGATTTTATTCTTTGAATTAAACTCCTTAACACCTGCCTCTTTTCCTTAAGGGATCTATTCCCATTCATGTAAAGCTCGATTTTAAGTACACCTATCACCATATATGAAATATGGAACTAGAGTTTTTGCTTAATTTCTTCAAAGGTATATACTTCAAACTTATCTCTGACCTTTATATCGTTAAAATTCTCGATTCCTATCCCGCATTCATAACCGTTTTGAACTTCCCTGGCATCATCTTTAAAACGCTTAAGAGAAGAGATTTTTCCCTCAAAGATCACAACTCCGTCCCTCACTACCCTAATATCATGTCCTCTTACAACCTTCCCGCTTGTAACCAGACATCCGGCAATGGTTCCCATCTTTGAAACATGGAAGGTAGCCTTAACCTCGGCACTGCCAACAATTTTTTCTTTGATCACAGGCTCAAGGAGCCCTTCCATAGCCTTTTTTATTCTTTCAACAGCGTCATAGATAATCGTTTGGAGTTCGAGTGAGACGCTTTCCCTCTCCGAAGCTTCAAGAGCCTTTGTATCAGGGCGCACATTGAATCCTACAACTACTGCATTAGATGCACTTGCCAGAGTTATATCAGTCTCATTTATAGCTCCTACCCCTGCATGAACTACTTTCACGCGGCACTTCTCCGTGCTTAACTTTGTAATCGCTTCCTTAAGTGCTTCAACAGAACCCTGTGTGTCAGCCTTTATAACTAGAGGTAGTTCCTTTATTTCTCCTTTCTCAAGCGATGCGAATAAATCCTCGAGTGAGAGCTTTGTTTCTTTCGCAGCAATTCGCTCTCTTTCTTTAGTTTCTCTGTAGCTGACTATTTCTTTTGCGGTTTTCTCATCCTTTACAACGTAGAAATGCTCTCCGGCGCTGGGCACTCCTGAAAGACCCATTATTTCTACAGGAATAGATGGACCTGCCTCTTCTATTCTACTCCCTTTATCATCTATCAAAGCCCTAACCCTTCCATAGGTTCTTTCAGCGACCAGACAATCACCAATCCTTAGGGTTCCCTCCTTGACAACTACAGTCACAACAGGACCTCTTCCCTTATCCAGTTCCGCCTCTATCACAACTCCATTTGCTCTTTTCTCCGGGTTTGCCTTAAGTTCCAATATGTCGGCTTGAAGAAGAACCAGTTCAAGTAGCTCATTAATACCTGTTTTTTTCTTTGCTGACACTTCAGCAAAAAGCGTATCACCACCCCACTCTTCCGGAACCAGACCCAATTCAGAGAGTTGCCTTTTAACTCTATCTATATTTGCTTCGGGTTTATCTATCTTATTTACAGCTACTACTATTGGAACTTCTGCCGCTTTTGCATGGTTTACAGCCTCTGTTGTCTGAGGCATAACGCCGTCATCAGCGGCAATAACCAGTATTACAATATCTGTTACCTGGGCGCCACGTGCCCTCATAGCTGTAAAAGCCTCATGGCCGGGAGTATCTATAAATACAATTTTCCTCCCGTCTACAGTCACACTATATGCTCCAATATGCTGCGTGATTCCACCCGCTTCTTGTTCTACTACATTTGTCCGCCTTATGGTATCAAGAAGAGTTGTTTTCCCATGGTCAACATGTCCCATCACTGTTACAACAGGGGGGCGAGGAAGAAGTTCGTCGGTAAGCTCCGAATCTTGCTCCAAGAGGATTTCCTCTTCCTCAAATATATCAGATAAAACTTCAAATCCAAACTCCTGAGCTACTATTGTAGCCGTCTCATGGTCTATTGATTGGTTTACTGTCAACTGGGCACCGAGTGACATAAGCTTCTTTATCACATCTCCCGCTTTAACACCCATCCTCTTTGCCAGTTCTCCGACATTTATGGATTCGGCAACTTTTATAACCCTCTTTTGAATTTTTGTTGGGAACTGAATGAGCTGGCCGGATTCTCTCTCTTTTATTTGCACGCCTTCGGTTTTGAAAGGATGTCTTTTTTGTGCATGATCCGAAGTCCTTTTATAACCGACAGTATCCACGGAGGATTTGCTTTTTGAGCGCCGGTCTTCAACCAAGTACTCTCTTTTTCTTGCAGGAAGCTTCGTTCTAAAAGCCCTTCGTAGCTCCTCCAGTGTTTCTTCATCTATGATTTCTTCCCTTCTAGGTTTAACCTTACGAATCTTCTTCTTGAGACCTTTACCATCCCCTTCCTTTTGGTCTTCTTTTTCCGGTATTAAATCTCCCGTACCTTCTTTTACCAGCCTTGACTTTTCTTTTATTTGCCCGGACAGCACGGTACTTACTTTATCCTCAGGTTTTAACTGTTCAATTTCAGAAACCTCGCCTGAAAAAATCGTTTCTTCATCCTGAGAAGGCGACCCCATCCGTTCTTGTACTTGGTCAATCTTGGATTCCTCGGCCTCTTCTATAGTTTGATGCAATGAATCAGATTGTTGCGTCAATGGTTGCATAAGTTCCTTTTGTTCCTCCTCAACCGCAGATGCCTGCTCAACCTCTGACTCTTCGACTTTTTTCTTCTTTCTTATTATTACTGTGCTTCCTTTTCTTCTTTCTACTACCTCCTCACCACTTTCAGACCGAAATACCTTTACTTCTTCTTTCGTTTCTTTAAGTTCCTCCTGAGTAGGTGGATGTTCATGATTTCTAGTAGTTTTTATCTTGTCTTTTATTTTGTTTGCTATCTCAATAGAAACAGAACTGGCGTGACTGCTTATGGACACACCAATATGATTTGCCATCTCTATGATCTCTTTATTTGACACACCTAACTCTTTTGAGAGTTCATAAACTCTTATATTTGCTATTCTTTCCACAGCTCCACACCTTTTAGAATTGGGTACAAAATCTAGTTTAACTTATTTATGTTACCCAAAACTTCTATATTATGCAAAACAAAAATGAACCAAGTAATCTCTCTGAAACTCGAGGCAAATCCTCAGCTTTATTTTGTCTCTTCTGGTTTTGTAACGTCAATTTGAGCAGGAGATTGCTCAGGGGCTGACATCTTTTCAAGCTTATATTTGAGTGCAATTCTTGCAGCTACCTGAATTTTGTGTACATCCTCCGCACTTTTAAAACCAGCGGCTTTTACCAAAGCTTCCGGATCAGAAAAAGCGATGTCTTCTAATAAGTTAAATCCCTCGTTATATAAAAGATTAGCTGTAACTTCCCCAACATTTGGAAGAGTCATAAGCAAAGAAACAACTTCTTGCTGTTCACGTTTTACCTGTGATTCCGTCTTTATATCTATTTTCCATCCTGAAATTTGAGATGCGAGTCTTACATTCTGTCCTCTTCTCCCTATAGCAAGGGAAAGTTGGTCATCATCCACTATGACCTCCATTGACCTGTTATTTTCATCTATTATCACCTTGCTTACACGTGCTGGAGAAAGAGCATTACATACGAATCTCGCAGGATCAGATGACCACGGAACTATATCAATCTTTTCACCCCTAAGTTCCTGAATAATATTCTGAACCCTAGAACCCCGCATACCCACACAAGCTCCAATTGGGTCTACATCCGAATCATTTGAAGCAACTGCGATTTTTGTACGGCTTCCGGGATCCCTTGATATAGATTTAATCTCAACTATTCCTTCGTTGATCTCTGGCACTTCAGCTTCAAAAAGTCCTTTTACAAAATCAGAATGAGCACGAGAAAGAATAAGCTGAGGTCCTCGTCTTGTTTCTTTTATATCAAAAAGAATTGCTCTTATCCTCTCTTTAGTTTTGTAATATTCTTTAGGAACCTGCTGAACCGGAGGCAGGATAGCTTCAGTTCTTCCAAGGTCTACTATTACGTTCCTTTTTTCTATTCTCCTGACAATACCGCTTACAAGCTCCCCCTTGCGACTTTTAAACTCCTCATAGATTACTTTCCCCTCGGCTTCTTTGAGCTTTTGAAGTATCTTCTGCTTTGCGTTTTGAATGGCAATCCTGGTAAAATCCGGATTGATTTTTACTCCTATCAAATCACCGATCTCTGCTTCCGGGTCTAGCTCCGCCGCTTGTTCAAGGCTTATTTGCAGATAAGGGTCAATTACATCGTGAACTACTGTTTTAAATTCAAACAGCTCAATCTCACCTTCATCTTGATTATAGTGCACTTCAAGCTCTTTATTCTTATCTTCCATACGAAAGAGCTTTTGTGCCGCAGAAAGAACCGCCTCCTCGATGGCCGAAATAATCGCCTCCTTTTCTACTCCCTTATCTTTGCTCACGGAATCTATTACACGTACGAGTTCCATAGCCATAGTCTTACCCTCCTAAAAATCCAGCTCCAAATTGGCTTTCTCAATCTCATTATAAGGAACGAAATATGTACGCCCATCTACCTCGACCAAAGCTTCATCGTTTATGAAATCAAGAAGCCTGCCTACAAAAACCTTTCTTTCTTGAATGTCATTCTTAGTTTTTATCTTTACCTTCTTGCCCTTGAATCTTTCAAAATCCTTAGGCTTCTTTAATGGTCTATCAAGTCCCGGTGAGGAAACTTCAAGAGTATAAGAACCAGGAACTATATCATGTACATCCAAAAGTGTACCCAATTCACGACTTATTTTAGCGCAATCTCCTATTGTTATCCCGCCTTGTTTATCTATATAAATTCTGAGTATCTTTCCCCGACCTTCCCTTTTATATTGAACATCAACAAGCTCAAGACCTTCATCCAAAAGAAGGGGATCCAATATTTCTCGAACATTGTCAATTACCTTTTCGTCAAACATGTTCATTCACCAGAACCCAACAAAAAAGCGGGTTTTTAACCCGCTTTTTCAAAGAAATTGTACCTGAACAAAAGCAAGAGAGCAAGCAGGGCAACGGGGCTCCGGTACCCGAATTGAAATAATATAAAGATTATTTTATTCATATATGTTAAGATGTAAGCAATTAAAAAATCCACGATTAATAATCTTTCATTCATCTTTTGTATATTCATTAGGGGGGAAAATTATCAGCTATGCAAAAGGATATTAATATAAAAATTTTGAGAGAAAAACCTTTTGACTCCGAATGGTATCTCAAAGAAAAAAGAGAAAAATGGGTTCTTCCCTTAATCTTAACAGAGAGAGCAAAGAAGCTTGGAAATAAACCTTTTTTACAATATCAAAACGAGAAGCCGTATAGCTTTAAAGAAGCAAACACCCTTGCAAACAAAATAGCAAACGGTCTAATCAAGCTCGGAATTAAAAAAGGAGACAGAGTAGCGGTACTTCTTCCAAACTCCGCCGATTATATATTAATATGGTTTGGGATACTTAAAGCGGGCGGCATTATGGCCCCGGTTAATACTGCTTACAAGATGGATTTTCTTCAATATATAATCGATAATTCAGACTCCAAAATTCTTTTCGCAGCAGAGGAATATCTGGAGAGAATCGCACCAATTCAAGATAAAATGCCCCAGCTTGAAAAAATAATTGTTTGGAGTCAAAACAACAAAAATTTTCAAAAGGTGAGAGCTATATCAAAGCGTCTTATTTCTTACAAAGAGTTTTTGGATTCTTCATCTTCGGAAGAACCGGATGTAGATACTAAATTTATAGATATTGCACGTCTCATGTATACCTCAGGCACTACAGGAAGGTCAAAGGGAGTTACTAAATCGCACGCAGCCGACTATTACAGTGCCAAGGGATATGTGGAAATGTTAGAACTAAATAACAAAGATGTCCTTTTTACTTGTCTTCCACTTTTTCATTCCAATGCACAGGTTCTCTGTGTTTATCCCGCACTTATAGCGGGAGCAAGAGTCGCAATATATGAGAGGTTTAGCGGTTCTCAATTCTGGAAATGGATAAAAGAATCGAATGCAACTATATTTAATTGTCTTGGGGCTATGAGCTACTTCCTTTGGCGTCAGCCTCGGGTTTCTGAAGAAAAAGAACATAAAGTTAGACTTGCATTAATATCTCCGTCCCCTCACGATATGCTCAAAGAATTTATGAAAAGATTTAACATAAAAATCTTAGAAGGTTATGGGCTTACAGAAACAGGAGTAGTAACATATATGCCATCCGATCAGCCCTTTAGAATAGGTTCTTGTGGTAAAGAAGCACCCGGATACGAGGTAAAAATTGTAGACCCGGAAACGGATGAAGAATTACCACGAGGTCGGATCGGAGAAATAGTAGTTAGACCTAGAATTCCAAATATAATGCTTTATCACTATCACAAAATGCCTGAAAAAACCGTAGAGGATTTTCGCAACTTCTGGTTTCACACCGGGGACGCAGGCAAAATGGATAAAAATGGATATGTGTACTTTGTTGACAGAGTTAAGGACTATATTAGAAGAAGGGGTGAGAACATAAGCTCATTTGAGGTTGAGAGAATAGTATGTCAACACCCCGGAATTGCAGAAGCCACAGCAGTTGGGATTAAGTCTGGCGAAGGAAAATTTGCAGAGGATGAGTTAATGATAGTGGTAGTTAAAAAGTCTGAAAAACATCTATCATATGAAGAAGTGATCAAACACTGCGAAGAGAGAATGCCGTATTTTATGGTACCTAGGTTTATAAGATTTGTCCCTTCACTTCCCAAAACGCCGACAGAAAGAGTGCAAAAACACCTGCTAAAGGAACAGGGTATAACCACCGATACCTGGGATAGGGAAAAGGCCAGACACCAGGTTAAGAGGTAATCAATCGCCAAGGTTTTAGAATGTGGTTTTCGGAATAAGAAACATTTAATTAGCCACGAATTGCATTAGGCGAGCTTCTTAGATGTTTGGGATTTGCGTATTCTCCACACGTTTTAAACCTTTTCGGATTTATTCCCATAATCGGCTTTTTAATTTTTATTGCTGTGTTTTTGTGGGGACTTGCAGCTTTTGTTATTGCCGTAAGACAGGCTCTGGACTGTGAAACGGGAAGAGCGATATTAATTGTAATTTTAAGCTCTATACCGTACTTGATTATTCGGCTTGCATTAGCCATTTAAGGGAATGCAGTCTTATTGGGGGACAATATTATTGTTTAATTTCTCTTTTTAATCTATACAAGAGTTTTTCTAACTCCTTAGGTTCATGTCTTATATCCCCTCCAAACCTCAAATCCAGGTACCTTTCCGTAAATTCAAGGAATGTTTGAACCTCCCTTCCACCACTTCTCATCACAATCTGGGCAAACTCTCTTGGAGTCACAAAGTCGGACTTCCTAAAACCTTTTTTTAGTAAAAGCAATAGGGCTTTTTTGTAAATAATAGAGGCCTTTTCATCGGGCTTTCTTCTTTGATAACCAAAAAAGTGCTTTAAATCCGATCGGGTACAAATGGTCCAGGTCACTAAAACTAAAAACAGAAAAGCAACAAACCACCTCTTGTTAATACCTCCGAGTTTAAAATCTACTTTGGTCTTCAATTTACTTTTTTGCCATGTCCAATTATCACGAATCCCCTGAAATATACCAATCTGATCCCGCTGGCTGAAATCCACTACGTACCTACTCCATCTATATCTCAAATAATCAACATAAGAGTTAAGGAAAAACATATTGCCTGTTGCCGAAAACTCACTTTCACTCACTGGGGTGGGGTCAAAAAGAACCCATCCGTGCTCGGGGAAATACACTTCAACCCAGGAATGAGCGTTGCTTTCGCGTACAAGAAAGAACTTTCCGTACTCGTTCCATTCTCCACCGTGAAATCCATTGACGATTCTTGCAGGAATTCCAATCTCTCGGAGAAGTATAACCATTGCAGTTGCAAAATATTCACAATGCCCCGCTTTATTTTCGAAGAGAAAATCCTCGACTGGAAATTCACCCTTTCCTTTCTGAAGGGTCCTGGTGTAGTTCATGTTGCTTACTAAATATCTTTTGATTGAGACTGCCTTGTCGTAGGCATTCCTGTCCAATCGGGTTATTTGAGTTGCAAGCTCCCTAATTCTCTCGCCAAGGGTCGGGAGTTGGAGATAACGTCTTGTTATAGAAACCGGATATTTTTCAGTCGTATTTGTCAGCTCCTTTACTGATGGAGTACTCAAGTCAGAATAAGCTATGTATTTCAACCTGTAAGAAAACCTCGAGGGTAATATATAGGAGTCATTTACTTCTTCCAATCTTCCTCCCGTCACTCCCTGAAATCCGACGGGAAGACTGCCTGCAAAGAGAATATCTGTATCGAGTGGTTCAGTTACTATCTCTTGAGATACCAGATTATCACTTACCTCTTTTACCCGTATCACTCCTTCTTTGTTGTTTTTGTATATCTTATAATCGGCTTCACTAATCCTCCAAGTTCTACCATCGAAGTCGTCTAGGGCTATTCCTCTCCAGTAAATTGACTCAGGAAGAGATTCCGGGTCCTCGTTTAAAATCCTCACCCTCATAACAGGTGAGCTATCGAGTTTAATCTCACCTACCTGTCCGAGCTTGACCTCGTCTGAAAACCCGCTTTTTAAGACTTGTGGTTTAATGAAACTGCTAACTAAAAAACCGCTTGTTATTCTTGGAATGGAGACAAAGATTAAGGCAGTAAACATAAAAATACCAAAGCTTATAATTACCGTAGTACTCAGAAAAAGAGGCGTAACCAACTCCGGATCGTCTTTGCTCGATGCCTCAATGGACTCTTTTTTCATACTAAAAACCATGATTGCCCAAAGAGCAACAGAAACATAAGCAATAAAAGCTATACCGTAAGAAAAATCAACGGTAAGAATCGTCCCTGCAAGAAAGTGAAAAAAGCTAAGGATATAAATCTGAATAAAATCCCTCATATCTTTTCTTCCAAGAAGCTTTATGACCTGGGTATATATGAGGAAGCTTAAAATCATGCTAAAAACTTCTGTCGCAAAAAGAACTACGCTCAGGAATACATAGACTAGAAGCATAAATGCAAGAGCTGTTACGACTTTTTGGCTCAGATAATACTGTTTTTGAAATCTTTCATTTATGAAGCTTAAAACAAGTGAAGCGATAAAAATAGATATGCTTATCGGCCCAACCTGCCCCGTAACACAAACAGCAAAAAAACCTATAAGCGCAATAAGATGAGTAAAAACGGTTAGCGCATGTGAGATTCTCATTTAACTTCCCACACACACATGAGTTCGGGTTTATAAAGTGCTTTGATTCTATCCCTAAGCTCGGATTGCCTCTCGAACTCAAGCCCATTTGCAGAGTACTTTATCTCTTTTGTAAGCTTTTCAATAGCCTTAGGCTGGTAGCCTTGGGAAGTGAAATCAGTTTTAAGTTTCAATAGGCTGGACATAACTTAATTAAGTCTAAGTCAATATCCTGTAAGTGCAAACTGTTTTATAAGATGTTTAATATTACTGACTTAATAGAACCAAAAAAGTAGGAAAGAAATCCAGGTAATTTTATTTAAGCAGCGAAAGAGGTCTTCAATAAATAACTTGTTTTTTAAAAAGCGTAAAATAGAAAGAAGAGATACACACCCAAAGCCATTTTTTTCTTATTATTTGCTAATTTTCACAACTTACGGTGATTTCTTTGTTTGTTCAGGTGTCAAAATCAAGACGACCATCTAAAATGTCCTTTCCAGTACCCCCATTAAGCATATTATCTTCTTCATTGACCCGCACCGTGTCGTCTTCATTATCTCCATCGAGTATATCATCCTCCAGTTTACTGAAAACCAGTTAGTTTCTACCTTCACCATCTAAATTATCGTCGCTAGTACCTCGTCCATACTGTCATCCTCTTTACCACACGGAAAGCTTCCCGTCCAGCTCATGGTTAAGGAACATTGATCACAGTTTCACAGTTCACAGCGGTATCACGAGTTACGTGAGGCCCACCGTTACAGGTATCAGTTCCTATGCCTCCATCCAGCTTGTCGTCACCGAATCCACCAATTAATCTATCGTTACCAACTCCCCCATTGAGAGTGTCATTGCCCAAATTTCCATTGAGGGTATCCATACCATTACCGCCATTCAGCGTATCTTTACCTGGGCCTCCAAAGAGCCTGTCATTCCCGTCATTGCCGTTCAGGGTATCGTTCCCGCCGCCGCCACAAATCACGTCGCCGCCGCCCAAGCCGGAGATAGTATCATTACCTCCTAAGCCATGAATGACGTCCGCATCAGCAGTACCCTCGATGATATTGTCACCAGATGTACCGACGATCTGAGCAATACGACCGTTGCAGGTTGGAGTTATACCATCCAACCAGTCACGAGAATCGCTCCATTTTTTATCGTCCCAAATTTCGTCTTGGCAATTAGGAGAAAGAGAAAGTGAATTTAGAAAGTTTAATGCAATAGCACTATTGCTATCCTTCCCTCCCCAGTACCCCAGTAAAAAGGACAGGGATTAGCTATCACTCTACTCAGTAAGAAGTTTCTCTACAGCCTTTGGATAATCTCTCCTGTAACGGTTAACAAATTCATCCCTTAACCCCTCGCATCCCTTCTTTGTCTCCGCATAGGGAATCCTTAAATGTTATAGGAAGCTTACCGTAAGATTTAATTAGTTGTTGCCTATTCGATTGTGTAGAATGAGGGTTATTGATATGAGTTTGTGCGAAGGTTTTGACATAAAAACAAGTGTTTATAATTAAAAGAGTAACTGCAACTATACAAATCTGTCTCATGTCTTACTCTCCACCTTTAATTAAAATTTGCTGGCATGGTAAGAAAAATCTTTTACCAAGCTATTTTTATCGAATTTGATGAGTACTGTCAGAGTTTTCTGAGTGGTGGCACTTGCGCCC
>JACPIY010000033.1:0-32680 GCA_016187835.1 Deltaproteobacteria bacterium
GCAGTTCCCCGCAAAAACAGTTTCGAGTTGCAAGTTTAAAGTTTTGATTCAAAACTAGAAACTCGAAACCCGAAACTTGAAGTGGAGGTGAGCGGGCTCGAACCGCCGACCTCCTGCTTGCAAAGCAGGCGCTCTCCCAAACTGAGCTACACCCCCAATTTTACAAATTCCAAATCCCAAATTCCAAATCCCAAAATTCAAAGCTTGGAATTTGATGCTTGGAACTTGGAGCTTTAACATGGTGGGCCTAGGTGGAGTCGAACCACCGACCTCACCCTTATCAGGGGTGCGCTCTAACCTGCTGAGCTATAGGCCCATACTAATTTCGGATTTTTAATCTAAAGATTGCAGATTGAACAAAAATCCAACCAGTAATCCTAATTCCTAAACCCGAAATTGGCTGAGAGCACCAAAATTTAATAGCAGACACAGGAGGCTGTTTGAGAACCAGCAATCATATATACTCCGGAAAAAGGAGGTGATCCAGCCGCAGCTTCCGCTACGGCTACCTTGTTACGACTTCACCCCAATCACCAGCCCTACCTTCGGAGCCTGCCTCCCTTGCGGGTTAGCTCAGCCACTTCGGGTAGAACCAACTTTCGTGGTGTGACGGGCGGTGTGTGCAAGGCCCGGGAACGTATTCACCGCGGCGTAGCTGATCCGCGATTACTAGCGATTCCAGCTTCATGCAGGCGAGTTGCAGCCTGCAATCCGAACTGAGACGGACTTTGATAGGATTAGCTCCCCCTTGCGGGTTTGCAACCCGTTGTGTCCGCCATTGTAGCATGTGTGTAGCCCAGGACATAAGGGCCATGATGACTTGACGTAATCCCCACCTTCCTCCGGCTTGTCGCCGGCAGTCTCTCTAGAGTGCCCACCTAAAATGCTGGCAACTAGTGATAGGGGTTGCGCTCGTTACCGGACTTAACCGGACACCTCACGGCACGAGCTGACGACAGCCATGCAGCACCTGTACCGGCCATGTGGAGACAAGCCCCACATCACCCCATGCTTTCACATAGGCTTAAGCCAGTATGTCAAACCCTGGTAAGGTTCTTCGCTTTGCATCGAATTAAACCACATGCTCCACCGCTTGTGCGGGCCCCCGCCAATTCCTTTGAGTTTCAGCCTTGCGACCATACTCCCCAGGCGGGATGCTTAATGCGTTAGCTGCGGCACGGAGGTTTACACCCCCACACCTAGCATCCATCGTTTAGGGCGTGGACTACCCGGGTATCTAATCCGGTTCGCTCCCCACGCTTTCGTCCCTCAGCGTCAGTGCCAGACTAGTCGGCCGCCTTCGCCACAGGTGTTCTGGTCGATCTCTACGCATTTCACCGCTACACCGACCATTCCAGTCTCCTCTCCAGCCCTCGAGCCCGCCAGTTTCGAATGACCTATCACAGTTAGGCTGTGAGATTTCACATCCGACTTAACCTCCTGACAAGGGTTTACGACCCGAAGGCCTTCATCCCCCACGCGGCGTCGCTGGGTCAGGCTTTCGCCCATTGCCCAATATTCCCCACTGCTGCCTCCCGTAGGAGTCGGGGCCGTATCTCAGTCCCCGTGTGGCTGACCACCCGCTAAGGCCAGCTACCCGTCTTAGGCTTGGTGAGCCGTTACCTCACCAACTACCTGGTGGGACGTGAACCCATCTTTAAGTGACAGCCAGTTGCCTAGCCGCCTTTTACCTCAGCATCCATAGACGCCGTGGTCTTATCCGGTATTAGCTCCAGTTTCCCGGAGTTATCCCAGGCTTTAAGGTAGGTTGTCCACGTATTACTCACTCGTCCGCCGCTCAGCACATCTCAGAGTTACCCCCGAAATGCCTGCGCTCGACTTGCATGTGTTAGGCACGCCGCCAGCGTTCGCTCTGAGCCAGGATCAAACTCTTCATTAAAACTCATAGTATCATGCGTGGATTCTCATTTGCCCGCATGTGTCTGCTATTTAATTTTCAAAGAACTTATAGTCTACTGAAGACTTGCCCCTCTTAGGAAGGAATAAAAATTATACAGAAAGAGCACCGCTTGTCAAGAACATTAATTTAAGCATTTCTTTCCCGATGTCAAGCAAACTTTATTATTAAAAAAAGCTAATTCTTAGAGATCAACATAGATAGAAATACGGAAAAAAATTATTCCGATACTGTGTGAATGTTTCAAGATTTTTTGAGTGAAAAGCAATTTTAAATAAGTACTGTATTTTTTTCATCACCCACAACTCTTATATATAATTTTAACATTAACATACAATAATATACAATGTTGACTCAAGTAATTACGGAGTATATTATCAAGAAATAAGAAAATGGGAAAAGTTATATGCGTTGCTAACCAGAAAGGTGGGGTTGCAAAGACAACAACTGTCGTAAATCTTTCAGCCTCCCTAGCGGCCGCTCAAAAAAGAACAATTATTATTGATTTTGATCCTCAGGGGAACGCCACAAGCGGCGTTGGAGTCGACAAAGAAGGAATCGAGAAAAGCATCTATCACGCCCTAATAGGCGAAGTTGGGATAAAGGAAACGATATTAGAAGTAGACCCCAAAAACCTTGGAGGCTATCTTGCACTTGCTCCATCAAACCATGAACTCACAGGCGCAGAGATCGAGCTCATCGATTTTGAAAGAAGAGAATGCAAATTGAAAGACGCAATTCAACCAATAATAGATGAAAGCGATTTTATATTGATTGACTGCCCGCCTTCGCTTAGTATTCTGACCGTAAACGCTCTAACAGCCGCTCATTCCGTTCTTATTCCGGTACAGTGCGAATACTATGCTATGGAAGGTCTGGGACAATTAAAACGCACCCTAAGCCTTATCAAGCAGAGACTAAACCCGGATCTTGAGATAGAAGGCTATCTTCTCACACTCTTCGACCCCAGAAACAGACTTTGTCACATAGTGGCAAACGAAATAAGAGAATTCTTTAAAGATGAGGTCTTTCAGACAATAATTCCAAGAAACGTAAGACTTGCTGAATCGCCGAGTCACGGACTGCCAGTCTTACTCTATGATGCAAAATCTATCGGAGCTATAAGCTATATCTCCCTTGCTCAAGAAATAATATTGAGAAATGGAGGACAAGAGGTTGAAAAAAGTCACATTGGGTAGGGGACTGGATGCCCTTATCCCCACTGAAAAAGAAAGATACGGTTATCTACTCGCCAACATCGGAGAAATCAAACCAAATGCCTTTCAGCCGCGAAAAGATTTTGACGAAGAATCAATCGAAGAACTCGCACAGTCAATTAAAGAAAATGGGATTATTCAACCCCTCATTGTAAGAAAGAGCGAAGGCAATTATGAAATTATAGCAGGAGAAAGGAGGTGGAGAGCCGCACAAAAAGTTGGACTTACAAAGGTTCCGGTAATCTTAAAAGACGTATCCGATAGACAGGCTCTTGAACTTGCACTAGTTGAAAATCTCCAAAGAGAAGATTTAAACCCGATAGAAGAAGCCACTGCCTATGAGCAACTTATCGAAGATTTTGGACTCACACACGAAGAGATTTCAGCACGAATCGGTAAAGAAAGGTCAACTATAACTAATCAACTTAGACTTCTGAAACTTCCCGATGAAATCAAAGAGGCTATAATCGCGGGGGAAATAACAGCAGGTCACGCGCGGGCTATCCTTGGCTTACAGTCTCTTGCGAAAGCAAAAGAGATTCTTGAAGCAATAAGAAAAGAAAAACTCTCGGTAAGAAAAACGGAAAAGCTTGTTCAGAAGCTATCAACTCAAAAGGAAAAAACCGTTAAACTTGATAGTGGGGATCTCTTTATAAATCATATTACCGATGAACTGAAAAAAGCCCTTGGCACTCATGTTAAAATTATAGATAGGAAAGGAAAAGGAAAGATAGAAATCGAATATTATTCAAAAATAGAGCTTGACAGACTTATTGAGCTATTAATTGGTAAATACTGATGTGGAATAAGTAATCCATTCGGGATTCGATTACGAATCAGTAGAAATCGTAAACACAATGAAAGAATTTAAAGTTAAGGTAGAAGTAAAGCTAAAGCCCGTAGTTCTCGACCCACAGGGAAAAACTATTCTGACTGCTCTTCACAATCTCGGCTACGACGAGGTCGAGGAAACACGTGTCGGGAAATTAATTGAACTCAAAGTAATGGATAGCAATGCTGAACGGGTTATAGAACGAGTCAAGGAAATGTGCAAAAATCTCCTTGCAAATCCTATAATCGAGGATTTTGTTATAAAAATAGAGTGATGCTTAGCCACTAAGGCACGAAGACACAAAGGAAGAGCTTGGTTTTGAATAAGTAGCCAGAATATAGAATTCAGAAGCCAGCAGAAAAACTTCTGGATTCTGACTCCTGACTTCTGAATCTCATTACGGGTCTTGGTACCTTTGTGGTTAAATAAGAGTATGGGTAAAGAGGTTTAAAAATGCCAAATTTTGGTTTAGTTGTTTTTCCGGGTTCAAACTGTGACCATGATTGTTATCATGTGATAAAACACATGTTTAAACAGGAATGCGAATTTGTTTGGCATGAAGAAAAAAATCTAGACAGATTCGACAGTATAATTCTTCCCGGTGGTTTTTCCTACGGTGATTATCTTCGTACGGGTGCTATAGCAAGATTTTCACCCGTTATGAAAGCGGTAGAAAAACTTGCTTCTGAAGGTAGACCTATTATGGGCATTTGTAATGGGTTTCAGATTCTTGTTGAGGCAGGGCTTCTTCCCGGCGCGCTTATTAAGAACTCATCCCTTAGATTTGTCTGCAAATGGGTTAATATTCGTGTGGAAAACACGAACACTCCATTCACTCACCTCATGAGGAGAGGAGATTTATTAAGAATCCCAATTGCACATGGCGAAGGAAACTTCTTTGCAAATCAAGATGACATTAGAAAGCTAACCGAAAACTCACAGGTCGTTTTTAAATATTGTGATGAAGAAGGAGAGACTACTTCCCAATCAAACCCGAACGGTTCGATTGAAAACATAGCCGGCATATGTAACTCTCAAGGGAACATTCTTGGCATGATGCCACACCCTGAAAGATGCTGTGAGGAGACAATCGGGGGAGAAGACGGAAAGGCTATATTCGAATCATTAATCTCTTGGTTAGAGAAATCAGAATCCCAGGCCCTGATAAGAACGCATGTTTGAGATAAAAGTAGAAATTCAAGACTTAACCAGTACCATGAGTCTAACCTAAATAGAACCTCCCTAAATTGTAAAAATATAAATTTGACCAAACAGGCAATGTGGAGCTAAGTCTCACCTAGTTTAATAATACAGGCATTAGAACAATTGGGTTAAGAAAACATGATTTTTAGCTGTCATCCCGAACTTGTTTCGGGATCTCTTTTGTAAAGATGGGATGTGACAGAGGGTGAAAATAGTACTTACATCGTCTGACAGAATAAATCTTGATTATTACACCTAAATACTACCGTTTGTTTCTCCTATAATCCTGTGGTAATCTTAAAATGTTAAAAAAGGTCAATGACAGAGTCAAAAATGGAAGTAATCAAAGTTGATGAACGTATTGATATTACTAAAGAAATCTGTCCAATGACATTCGTAAAAACTAAGTTAAAGCTGGAATCTATGCGTCCTGGTCAGACCCTAGAAGTAACCCTAAGAGACGGAGAACCCTTAAGAAATGTCCCAAGAAGCGTTAAGGAAGAAGGACACAAAATCTTAGATGTCCGTCAAGAAGGCACATTCTATAAACTCCTAATCGAGCGCCGCTGATGGATTCTCTGTTAACCCAAAAAAAATCTATAATTTCCAGAAACAAGAGAGCCGAGTCTGTGGTGGATTTAATTGGAAATACTCCGCTTATCAGGCTCAAGAACATAACGGATTCTCTGAATCCCGATGTCGAGGTTTACGCAAAGGCCGAGTGGTTTAATCCCGGGGGGTCCGTAAAGGACCGTCCTGCTCTAAGGATGATTCTTGACGGAATTCGGAGAGGTACGCTTACTCCAGATAAAATAATTATGGATTCTTCTTCGGGGAACACCGCAATTGCATACGCTATGATTGGAGCTGCACTTGGCTATAGAGTCGAACTTGTCACGCCTGAGAACATAAACATTGAGAGAAAAAAAACCCTAGAGGCTTTCGGTGCCAAGATCATTTTTTCCGATCCTCTCGAGGGTTCTGATGGAGCTATAAAAATCGCAAAAAAACTAAAACTCGAAAATCCAGGCAGTTATTTTATGCCGGATCAATACAATAATCCCGCAAATACTCTATCTCATTACGAAACAACGGCTCCAGAAATCTGGCATCAGACTCAAGGCAGAATTACTCACTTTCTTGCAGGAATTGGAACAAGCGGTACTCTTATGGGAACAGGAAAGAGACTTAAAGAGTTCAATCCAGAAATTAAGATTATTGCAATTCAGCCAGCGGAATCTCTTCATGGACTCGAAGGGTTAAAACATATGGCGACATCAATTGTCCCCGGAATATTCGACCCAACTTTTCCTGACGAAATGATTTATGTATCTACAGATGATTCGTATAGAGTTATGAAGGAGCTTGTTAAAAAAGAGGGGATTTTTGTAGGACATTCAGGAGGCGCTGCAGTTTATTCAACTCTTGAGTACGCTAAGAGACTAAAAGAGGGGGTGCTTGTAACCATACTTGCCGATGGTGGATACAGATACTTAAGCGGAGGTATCTGGTGGTAAAAATAGTTAGGTCAGCTTACGAAGGGATAATAAAACATGCAGAGTCCGGTTATCCAAACGAGGTTTGCGGCGTGCTCATTGGTAAAGATGAGGAAATAACAAACTTTAAAGAATGTCGAAATCTGAATCAAGAACGAGCTCGTGACCGTTATGAACTGGATGATCGTTCTTTTAATGAAGCTGATAATTGGGCTAGATCGAATGGAATGGATATTCTAGGTATTTATCACTCTCATCCTGACCATGCTTCAGAGTATTCGGAATTTGATAGACAAAGAGCATGGCCTTATTGGATATACATGATATTCTCTATAAATAGCGGAAAGTACAATGACGCAAGAGCCTGGATTCTTAAAGATTTCGGTTCTCATTTTGAAGAAGAAAAAATCGAATTGATTTCGGATTAGTAGGAGGAATAAAGAAGTGGAATTAACTGAAGAGCAAATTTATCGTTACAGCAGAAACATACTTCTTCCCGAGGTAGGAGGCGTGGGACAGGAAAGGCTTCTTCGCTCAAAGGCATTCTGCTTGGGAGTGGGTGGGCTTGGTTCTCCTATTGCGCTTTACCTTGCAGCAGCAGGGGTTGGCACTATAGGAATCGCCGACTCTGATCAGGTAGATATTTCCAATCTTCAAAGGCAGGTGCTCCACTTCACAGACGATATCGGAAGACCAAAGATACTCTCGGCAAGAGAAAAGCTACAGAAACTAAATCCCGACGTGAACGTCATCGTCTACGAAGAGATGATCACAAAAAAGAATATTAGAGATATTATAAAAGATTACGACATCGTACTGGATGGTTCTGATAACTTTCCTACTCGATACCTCGTAAATGACGCTTGCTATTTCGAGAAGAAGACCCTTGTTTCGGGCGCTATTTTGAGATTTGAAGGACAGGTATCGGTATTTAAACCACACTCAGACGGTCCTTGCTACCGCTGCCTTTATCCAGAGATACCACCTGCAGGCATGATTCCAAGCTGCCAGGAGGCGGGAATTCTCGGCGCTGTTGCAGGAATAATCGGTAACATTCAGGCTGTTGAAACCCTTAAAGAACTCCTTCAGATAGGACAAACCCTTGTGGGAAGGCTCCTAGTATTTAATGCCCTAAACATGTCAATCACGGATTTAAAAGTAAAAAGGGACCCAAAATGCCCTCTTTGCAGTGAGACCCCATCAATTAAAGAAATAGTGGATTATGAACAGCCTGATTGTAGTGTTGATTTGTCCTCCATTGTTTAACGACTAACGTTTGACTGAAATAAACACAACTGCTAGACTGAAAGAACTAGGGGTTTTGTTTAAGAGAAATAATGTCGGAGAAAGATTCCTTAACAACGGCTATTGCGTTTTTTCAAAAGGCCCATGAATACCAGATGAATGGGGAATTTGACCTCGCAATAGAATACTACAAACGATCAATAGAAGTTTATCCAACAGCCGAAGCGTATACGTTTCTTGGATGGACCTATAGTTTTCAGGGAAAACTCCAGGAAGCCATAGCGGAGTGCAAAAAAGCGATAGAGGTTGATCCTGACTTTGGAAATCCGTATAACGATATAGGAGCATACTTGATTGAGCTTGAAAGGTATGATGAGGCTATACCTTGGCTTGAAAGGGCAACTCTCGCAAAGCGTTATGAACCAAGGTACTACCCGCACTATAATCTAGGAAGGGTTTATTTAATCAAAGGAATGATAAAAAAAGCCCTTGAAGAATTCCAGAAGGCTTTGGAAATCTATCCCGATTACCCACTTGCTAAAGAAGCGATTGATAAGTTAAAGGTAACGTTGAATTAATTTGGACAAATAAACCAAGCAGTTGAGTAAAGCCGTAGGGGCACGGCATGCAGTTCCCTACCATCCCTGAATTCCAACAGTTTCAAGGGATACTATAAATCCCCAATGGATATAAAAAACAAAGTTGCACTGGTAACTGGCGGGGCAAAACGTGTGGGAAGAACTATTGCACTCGAACTAGCTGAGCACGGCGCTAATCTTGTCATCAATTATAATAGTTCCAAGAAAGAAGCAGATGAAATTGTAGAACTAATTCGCAAGACGGGAAGAAAGGCGATTGCAGTAAAGGCTGATGTTTCCAAGGCCGATGAAGTTGCTAAGTTGGTTGACGTTGCTCTGAACAAATTTGAGCGCGTTGATATATTGATGAATAACGCAGCTATCTTTTTCAAAACACCTTTCCTAGAAATTACCGAAGAGGACTGGGACTTATTCATGAATGTAAACCTAAAGAGCGCTTTTCTGTGTTCCCAGAAGGTAGCAAAGGTTATGCTTGAGCGAGGCTCTGGAAAGATAATAAACATAGCGGATGCTGCTGGCGGGATTAAAGGATGGAAAAGCTACATCCCCTACTCCGTTTCAAAAGCAGGCCTTATAATGCTCACAAAAACAATGGCAAAAGCACTCGCTCCTAACATTCACGTTAACGCAATTGCGCCGGGACCTGTGCTGCTTCCTGAAAACTATAGTGAAAAAGAAAAAAAGCGGGCAATTGAGAGCACACTTCTTAAGAGACTGGGCTCGCCTGAGGATATTGCCAAAGCGGTGATATTTCTAGTGAAGTCCGATTACATCACTGGTGAAACCATAACTGTAGATGGTGGAAATCTGATTTCCTGACTTGCAATAACAACTTGCAATAACAAACTTGACAACCTATCTAGCCTTTTCCATACTACCTTCACCCGAAACTGTCATCCGGAATTTCTAATATTCAAAGGGAAAAACATCATGGATTTGAGCGAACTCTTTAAGAGCACTCTCCTTATAGGTCCAGAGATTGCTTTAATAATTACGGGAATCATCGTAATGGTAGTAGACCCATTAATAAAAGGGGAAAGAAAAAGGAATCTCTTCTGGATAGCTCTTGTCGGGCTCGCAGTCGGATTTATTTTGAATCTTGAAAGGTTTCATAATGGAACAAGTGCATTTTCAGGCGCTCTCTCCCTGGATGGTTTTGCCGCATATTTTAATCTCATATTCATAATCGGAGCTTTCCTTGCAACAATTCTCTCAAAAGATTATATAGAAAGCATGAATTTAAGAATCGGCGAGTACTACGCGCTTATTATATTTTCAACCTCCGGGATGATGATATTAAGCTCCGCCAGGGAATTCATGTCTCTTTTTCTTGGTTTTGAAATAATGTCCGTCTCGGTTTACGTGCTCTCGGGTTTCAATAGGAGATCTGTACGTTCAGCAGAGGCTGGAATAAAATACCTCGTCTTAGGAGGATTTTCCTCTGCCATACTCCTATACGGAATAGCTTTAATCTACGGAGCGTCGGGAACAATATTTCTCGATGAGATTGCAGCCAATTTTAATGCTAGTAACCCCCTATACCTTGCAGGTACGGCCCTTATTCTCACAGGTTTTATATTTAAAATCGGCGCATTTCCCCTCCATCAATGGGTTCCTGACATCTACGAGGGAGCGCCTGTGACCGTAACCGGTTTTATGTCCGTAGGGGTAAAAGCCGCAGCTTTTGCAATTCTCCTCAGGGTTCTTTTTGAAGGATTCTCCGGTATTGAAGCCAATTGGATGCAGGCTCTCTGGATCGTCTCTGCATTTACCATGACGATAGGAAACCTAGCTGCAATAGTTCAGACCAGTATAAAAAGAATGCTTGCGTATTCGAGCATAGCCCATGCGGGATATGCCCTTGTCGGAGTCGTTGCATCTTATGGAGGAAAAGAACTCGGTCTAAGCAGCGTGATGTACTACCTTTTTGCTTATATGGTTATGAATCTGGGAGCCTTCGGTGTGTTAGCTTATCTCTCAAAAGATGGAAAGGAATGCGAAACTTTTGATGACATATCGGGGATTTGGCGGAGAAAACCTCTTACAGCTATAGCCCTGGGGATATTCATGTTCTCCCTAGCCGGTATCCCACCTACAATCGGTTTTTTTGCAAAATATAGGGTGTTTCTCTCAGCAGTAAAAGCCGAATTCTTCTGGCTAGCGATAATAGGAATCTTAAACAGCGTTATCTCGGCTTATTACTATCTAAGGGTCCTTGTTTATGCTTATATGAGAGAAGAATCAGTCGTGTTTCCTCGATTTAAACCCACATCGGTTGTTGCTCTTACTATTCTTACAATAGGAACCCTTCTTTTGGGAATTCTTCCACTTAACTCATGGGACCTCGCCATAAAAGCCGCTGGCTCGTTTCTTTTAACCTTCGGCGCGAAATAATTCACAAAGAAAACCTGCGGCCTGAGTTGCTCCATTGGTTTCATTCCGTTCTAAACGCGGAAGAGTCAGGAAATCAGATAGAAGGTATAACCAACTACCATTCTGAAATTCCCCTTTGGTCAGAGAAAATCCCTTCATATTCTTTTTTACAAATCCAGCCAGTATCTCTGATTCACGAAAGTTTGGTCTTATCACGTAACCAAAAGGTATACCTGCATAATAAACCTCAGCTAGCGTGCTGTAACCGAGTTTACCAATTACCATATCGCTAGCATTGATAAGATCAGGGTGGAAAAAATCAGACCTGTGAGGCAAAAGGATTATATTACTATAGATCCGTATATCCCTACTACCGTCAGGGATCACAAAATATATATCGGGTTGGTATTCCATCAATTGTTTTAGGAATGAATATTCCCCAGGTATTCCTCCCATAGTAATCATTACTACTTTAACACATTCCGGTATTTTCAATTTTTCACGAAGTAATTTAGTTGATGTTTTACACTTTCGGCTGATCGGGTTTACGACTGAATCGGCATTACAGTAGTGGCAGACAGGTTCCGCCTGAATATGATAATCTGCTAGCTCAAACATCTTTTGTAAGTAATTGATATGTCTATATAGCCGACTATTTTCGTTTGCATATCCCTCATATATCCAGTCCCAGGTAAAATTTTCAATTAGTACAGAAGGAATACTCGCTTCCTTTGCTACTGCGATGCCCATTGGGGAAATATCGCAAATCACCATTTCACATTTCATCTTGTTTAGCGTTTCTGCTAATTTTGTGACAAGAGAACGTTCAAATGGAAAGAACCTATCCAAACTCTCTAAGGTACTTTGTATATCTTCATGTAAAGAGTCTTTTTGTACAAGGCCAATATCCGTTAATAAAGAATGGTAGTTAAAAGGACCAGAAAGCGAGTTTTGAAAGAACCACTGGGGAACTTCGGTATGGATTTCAAATTGTACAGAAGGAGCTATTTCATGCATTGCAGACATTACAGCGGCTGCCCTTGCTGCGTGTCCAAAACCATGTGGAGAAATAAAATACGCTACTCGATGATTTGATGGGCTGGAGTTGAGCATGAATGTTTGTTTTTGCTACCTTTGGAATATTTTCTATAGAGACACTGTTAAGAACGACAAATTACAACACTATAAGTAATATTTCTGTAAGCATATCAGACAATCTTTCTCTATACTAGTTAGCCACAATCGCTTTGAAGTTGTTTGAACTTCGATATCTTGAAGAGTTGATAACCACTCAAGGTAAACTTACTAGCAAAGTATATATTCTTTTCCATTCCAAGATTGTTGTCTCAGCAACAGCAGCCATCTAACTATCGCTATTGGAAAAATGTAAAATGATAAAATGGTTCTAGATGACATCTGTAATCTATTGAAAAAGAAAGTTTTTCCGATCCATCCTAAAAATCTTCTTTTTAATCAGTATCGAGATAAGGATTTAAGCGTAGATTTATCTGATGCCGATAAAATTAGAAAACAGAATCTGCACAACTACTTGAGAAGTTTTTCGAAACGTCCTTCGATTCTTGTAATCGGTGAAGCACCGGGTCCACGAGGCTGTCGCTTTTCCGGAGTGCCTTTCACAAGCGAGGCGCAACTCTGTAACGGCGAACTACCCTTTAAGGGACAAAAATCAAGCATTAGTGATTTGCCTTATTCGGAGAACAGCGCAGCAATTTTCTGGAGAGTCATGTTACCTTATTACCCAAAGTTCTTTATCTGGAATTCCGTTCCTTTTCATCCGCACAAGCGTGAAGAAATTCTCTCTATTCGAAATCCAACCAGGGCCGAGGTTTGTAACTATTCTAGTCTGCTCTCAGAGATAATCTCATTGATCAAACCGAAACGCATAGTTACTGTTGGGAAAAAAGCGGAGTTTCCATTAAAACAAAATGGACTTTCTTACAAATATGTCCGCCATCCGTCTCATGGTGGAGCAAAGGAGTTTAGTACGGCTATCAAAACAATCTTTAATAATATATAAGCTGTCTTCTAATAAAGAGCTGATTTAAGCTAGTCTCTTAGGCAAACCGCTCTTCTTTGGGGCAGAAGCCTAGGTGCTATGTGCATCAAAACCTGTGGAAGTAGAAAATAACAAAAATAAGCCACTCTAAAGCTTTTTAGCGCATTTGCTTAAAAACGATGCTTGAGATATATTGAGATTATCTTCAAAATATAACAGATCAAAAATGAGATAAGACCAGGCCAGGCAAATAGCTATCAGGTGAGATAGGAAGTTCATTTGATATTATAGTGAATAAAGAGAAGATGAATGAAAATAAACTAACAGTTCATCTATATTGCCAAATTAAGTTAAACCGCCCAGTTAGTATGTAAATAAGTTAGACGCCCTGTGCGGTGGAGGTAAGAGGGGGTATGATCATGAACATCACAATCATTGCGGTTGGTACACACGGCGATGTACAACCCTGTGTAGCTTTAGGTTTAGGATTACAAGCAGCCGGTCACAAAGTACGTATTGCCGCGTGTGCTAATTTCGAAGCATTTGTTTGTAACCGGGGGTTGAGTTTCTTTTCGATTGGATGCGATCCACGCGAATGGCTGGTGAGCGATGAAGGACGTGACTGGCTCAAATCTAGCCGTAATCCGATTCAATTCATCCGGGGATTGACTCGTTTGATGCAACCGTCTATGGAACGGTCTCTAGCCGATTCATGGACTGCCTGCCAAGGAGCGGAAGCGATTATTTATTCCCTTCTGGCAATCAGTGGTTACCACATTGCTGAAAAGCTACGTGTGCCTTCTTTCATAGCACTGCTCCATCCTGTGTGGGATACCCGTGCTTTTCCTAACTTTCTGCTACCCGAGAAACTTCGTCTGGGTGGCACTGTTAATTTGCTGACCCATATTGTTGCTGAACAACTTTTCTGGCAACCATTTCGTGGATTGATCAACGAGTGGCGAGAGCAAACCCTAGGCCTGCCACCCGCTCCCTTCTTCGGTCCATGGGGACGGATGAAAAAACAAAGGTTTCCATCCCTGTTTGGTTACAGTCAATTCGTGATGCCCAAACCACCAGATTGGGGTGATTGGTTACATGTAACTGGCTATTGGTTTCTTGACCGTCCTGCCGAATGGAAACCGCCAGCGGATCTTGTTGATTTTCTGGCTGCGGGTCCGCCACCAGTGTACATAGGTTTCGGCAGCGTGACTGATAGCAACCCGGAAGCACTTACAGAGATGGTACTGAAGGCATTTGCTATCACAGGGAAACGCGGCATTTTGCTGACTGGATGGGCGGGGTTAAGAAAAGCCGACCTTCCTAAGGATGTGTTCGGCTTAGAATCAATTCCCCATGATTGGCTCTTCCCGCAAATGGCGGCTGTGGTGCACCACGGCGGGGCGGGTACAACTGCAGCCGGTCTAAGTGCGGGAATACCAAACATCGTCATTGCATCTCAGGCTGAAATGTACTTTTGGGGTAGACGAGTTGCAGCATTAGGAGCAGGCCCTCAACCTATCCTACGTAAGGAATTATCAGCCGAGCGCTTGGCAAACGCTATTAGCATAGCCACCAGAGACACTGGCATAAAGACCCGTGCAGCCGCATTAGGTCAACGCATACGAGCGGAAAACGGTGTGGCGAACGCTGTCAGAGCTTTTCATAAACACATTTAGCGGTATCAATAAAGAACTAAAAGAAAAGATGATAGATAATTCTTTTCTTCCAAAAAGCTTGAAAAAAGCTACTGTTAATGATATAGAAAAAGTCGTTTATATCATCTGTAAAGCATTTGACAATGACCCAGTTTTTAATTGGATAGTTAAACAAGATAATCGAAGGGGAGCAAGGGCAGAAAAACTTGTAACAATATCTTTTGATTTAATAATTCCATTCGAAGAAATTTACCTTTCAGAAAAAGATAATGGTGCGGCTGTCTGGGTACCACCCGATAATCACAAACTATCAATAAACCAGACTTTAAAAGTATTAAAAATGTTTATCAGCGTTGCCGGATTTGGCCGCCTATTGGAAATGATGAAGTTCTTCAATTATATGCAGAGTCAACATCCAAAGAGCCCATTTTTCCATTTACTTTATCTGGGAGTTTTGCCTGAGGCACAGGGACAAGGTGTAGGTACTTCACTTCTGAAACCAATCCTTAAATATTGTGATGAAAAGGGTTTCACTGCCTATTTAGAAAACAGCAACGAAAAAAATTTGCCGTTTTATCAAAAGAATAGATTTGTAACTTTCAATGAATGGAAAATCAATAACAAAGGACCGAGGATCTGGTTTATGGAAAGGAAACCACAAGGTAAATCTATTTGTCGTATTGTTTAATCATATGGATAACAGCTAAGAAAGAGTTTATTTTAGATGTACAAACGGTATATGAAAAATGAGATAGTTCTTCATCGTTATAGCTAAATAAAATAGGAGATGATATCGACATGAATGATAAAGGTGTAGTGGAAAAATACGATCGAGCATTACGAGAATACGCCAATGAAGTGCTTCCTGGATTTTGGAATGAACTCAAAAACCAGCGAAGACCTTTTCAGCCATTTTTGGATAAGTTGTTCGGCTTTTATCTTTATTGCTTATACCTTACTGACTCTAACCTCTTTCATAATGACGAAAAATATCCCTCTCTTAATATTCGTTACGTAAAGGCTTGTTTAGCGCTATTCGGAATACACAATTGTCTCCAATATGGACTCGTCACAGAAAGCGCCGTTTTACTGCGCTCATTATTTGAGTCTTATCTATTTGAGTCTTATCTAAATGTTAAACTTATTCTCCAAAAAGATACTGAGGAACGAATCGGGCTGTTCCATGATTTCCGTTACGTTGAACGGTGGAATAGTCTCCAAGCTAATAAGAATTTGCTGGAAGAAGGTAAAATTTCAAAAGAAATTTTTGACAGAACATTTACTTCTGATCTGATAAAAAAAATAGAAGATAATTATCTCTCAGTAAAATCCAACTATCATCCGAAACATCCGTATCATTGGGCATGGAAGATTTTCAGGAATGAGACCAAAAACCAAAGAAATCCGAGTATCCATTTTATTGCTGACAAACTAGGACTAAGTGCGGACTGCATTAAAGTTTATGGCCCATTATCGGTATCCGTCCACAATTCTCCAAGTCTCTTGAACCTGGTCTTAACTGGAAATGCAATTACTCTGGCACCAAACTTTTCTCGGTCGATTTACAATATAGGTTGTCTATCTTTAGGCTATTTGTCTGATTTGATTGAGGATTTAGTGAACTATCTTGAGTTCGGTGAACCTGGCGAAATCTCAACTTACCTTTCTATCTTTTGGATTAGAACCTGTAATGAAGATCAAGGCGCCGGTTAATCACCTAGCTACAATTTTCCTCGCAATCCCTGCATTCTTCTTACCTTCCCAAACAGCACACTAACGATATTATAGGCTTAATTTTGTATACATCGTTAATTTATAAAATTTGTGATTAGTAGTATAATCTAAAAATCTTTAGTGCCCTGAATTTCGTGAAATTTAGCAGTTATTAATATTGCATTAAGTTTATACCTAGACGAAGCTCGAAATTTTTTATTTAAGGAGGTATAAGAGAATGCCTTATACTGCTGAAATAAACCGGACTAATCCATCATGCTTTCTATTTATGATTGACCAGTCGGGTTCCATGGCAGACCCATTTGGTGTAGGGGAATCAAATAAAAGAAAAGCTGAGGGGGTTACAGAAGCTATAAATAATCATTTACGAGAAATTGCTCTTAAATGTGCTAGGACAGATGGGGTCAGAGACTACTTTTATATTGGGGTTATTGGTTATGGAGCCCAAGTTGGTTCTGCATTTACTGGACCACTGGCCGGGAAAGAATTGGTGCCTATAAGTGATGTCGCAAATTTGCCAGCCCGTGTCGAGGAACGCGTCAAATTTGTAGAGGATGGAGCAGGCGGGCTTGTTGACCAAAAAGTCAGAGTCCCAATCTGGTTTGATCCTATTGCAAATGGTGGTACCCCGATGTGTCAAGCCCTTTCAATGGGTGGCAGGATTTTAAAGAAGTTTATATCGGATCATCCCGCTTGCTTCCCACCTGTGGTCATTCACTATACAGATGGCGAATCAACGGACGGCGATCCTACCGTAGCGATGCGGGAAATAGCAAATTTAAGTTCTACTGATGGTAACGTACTGCTTTTTAATTGCCATGTCTCTTCGATTCGTGCTGAGCCTATTGCATTTCCGCACTCGCATGTAGGCTTGCCTGATCAGTATGCAAGAATGCTCTTCAACGGGGCGAGTGAACTAACACCAATCATGTGTGAATTTGCGGAAAATGAATACGGCCTTAATCTACTTCCGGGTGCAAAGGGATTTACATTTAACGCTACCTTGGTTCTTGTCATCCAAGCTCTTAATATTGGTACGAGGCCTAGTCTTGCTCAATTAAGATAAGGCGAAAAGATGAAGGTCCGTGTTACCTCATACTGGTTACCTAAAGCAGGAAATACGCAAGATGAATACGAAGATGCATTCTACCCAAAACTTAGTAAAAAGCGTCAAGGGAAACAGCTGCACTTTGCAATAGCAGACGGGGCTAGTGAGAGCATGTTAAGTGGAAAATGGGCTGAGATTCTAGTCAAGAAGTTTTGTAAATTAAAAGCGTCTCGCATGGACTTTGGAGATTTTCTCGAAAAAGCATATAAAACGTGGAATTTTTGGAAAAGGAATTATTTTGACGAAAGGGAAAAATGTAATAAACCAATTCAATGGTACGAAGAAATGGGCCTACAAGCTGGTGCTTTCTCTACTTTGCTTGGTTTAACCCTCATAGGTTTTGAGGAAAAGTCATATGGAGAATGGAAAGCAATAGCAGTCGGTGATAGTTGTCTACTCCAAGTTCGGAAGGAATGCCTAATACACAAATTCCCCATACAGAATTCATCTGACTTCAACAATCGACCTTTTCTCATTTGCAGTGATCCTGCTCGGAACAACAAAATTTTAGAGGTTTTGAAAATTACATCGGGGGATTTGCACTTTGGCGATCAACTCTACTTGATGACAGATTCTTTAGCTTGCTGGTTTTTGGAAAGATACGAAAACGAACAAGCTCCTTGGAGTTTTCTACGTGGCTTAGATATTAATGGTACGCAAAGACCATTCGAGTTGTGGATTACTGAGTTGAGAGCAAGAAAAGAAATCCGCAATGATGATGTTACTCTGATCCGTATTGATATAAATTAGGGAGACAAAGCATTATGTCTTGGCCAATGGTGTTAGATTATGAAGAGGCGATTCAAAACCCTAATTTTTGTTTTTCCGACCTTGAACTTAAAAGTGGAATTTCTGTGTTAAACCAATTAGGTCTACCTAAATCAAGTGCTGGTAGCTTTGCCCAAGTTTTCCAAATTAACTGTAATGTACGCAAATACGCAGTAAAATGTTTTACTACTAAATGCCACCCAGATCTGGAGCAACGTTATGCAATAATCAGTAAACAGATAAAACAGACTAGACTTCCGTACATAATAAGTTTTGAGTTTATTAAACAAGGCATTAAGGTTCGAGGTCAGTGGTATCCCATCCTTAAAATGGAGTGGATCGAGGGCGAGCCACTTAACACTTATATAGAGAAAAACCTCAGTAATAAACAAGCGATACTAAACCTCGCAAAACAGTTCTATAAGTTAATTTCAGAACTTAATAATTATTCTATTGCTCATGGGGATTTGCAAGACGGCAATATTTTTATTGTTAATGAAGACATTCGCCTTATTGATTATGACGGGATGTTTGTACCTGGTCTTGAAGGTATGCCGAGCCACGAACTTGGGCATCGAAACTATCAACATCCTCGGAGAACTGAACAAGACTTTGGTCCTTCACTGGACAACTTTTCAGCATGGGTAATCTATTTGTCTCTTGTTGTTTTCAGTATCGAGCCTAGCTTGTGGCATCGTCTTGGTGCAGGTGAGGAACATCTACTTTTTCGTAGAGAAGATTTTGAGAATCCTCATTTGTCAGAAACGCTGCGCGCTTTGGAACAAATTCGAGATAGTAAACTCAAATCGCTTGTTACATTATTTCGATCTTTCATGTACTTAGATTTGTCTCAAATCCCTCCATTGGACGGAATGCAAGATACACAAGTTATTTCAACCCAAGTTTCCAGTGCAGCACAATCAAGCTGGCTATCTGATTACGCAAACTTTGATACTCCTACTAAAGCACCGAATATAGATGCTAGTTCCTTTGGCCAAAGTCCTTCATGGATTCTTGATTACATGGAACCCGTATCTCCTATAAGTTTGACCACAAGCTCTAAATTACCGGAGCGAATTTCTATCGTTGTCTTTGCTATTACTGGGGTTATGTTGATCTATGCTACTATTGTAGGCTTAATAGCACCTGTAATTGGAATGTCAGCAATGAGTGGTGAATTTAGTCTGCTTGTACTTATTCTCATTCTACGATATCGGTTTTTATCCACAGTCTCGAAGAAATCTGGGTTGTTGTCTACATTAGGCGATTTACAAAAGGAGATCAAAAATATTGAGAGTGTTATAAAACAGTTGTTTAAGGATAAAAATAAACTGGACGATAAAGAGGGACAAAAGGTTAGAGAAATAACTTCAAAGCAAAGTGAGTGCTCTCGAAGAGAAAAGAGCGAGATTGATAAAATTGAAAACGAATTACAAAGCATTCTTATAAAAATTAACTCTCAACGACAAACTTTAGGCCAAGCTGAAAGGAAGGAGATTGATAAGATCAATTTTGAGCTTCAAGGTATATTAACTAATCTAAGCTCGCAAAGACAAGCCTTAAATCAAGAAGAGACTAATGAGATTGCACAGGAACTACGCAACCTTCAGTCTCAATTTTACGCTTCTTACCTAAGTAATTATGATTTAAATAGCGCAAGCATTTCGGGAATTGGCTCAGAGTTAACGAATCGTTTGGTAGCTAAGGGAATAAGAACTGCTGCCGATATTTCTAAAGTTAACATTACACAGACAGGATATGGTCGCCATTCACATCATGTGGCTTACATCGAAGTGCCAGGTCGAGGTCGGGTTCACGTCGAGGGTATCGGACCGAAAAAAGCAAAAGCTCTGTTATCGTGGCTAAATGGAATTAAGCCTAAATTAAAGACCAATATTCCTCAATCATTACCTTCGGCCCAAGAAGCATCAATCAGATCAAAATACCGAACTCTACGTCAGACACTAGATTCTAAGGAGAATGATGCAAAGCAATATGCGAGGCAAATGGAATCTACAATCAAATCAAAATATCAAACTCAATATCAGCCACTAGATCTTCAAGAGAATAACGCTAAGCAAAGTGCTAAACAAAAGAAGGATTTAAGTCGAGCGAAATATGAGCAAGAGTTATGGGCAAAGGAGTTGAATGATATTAGAGATCATTTTGCAAAACAGAGAATTGATCTCGACGAGAAAATAAATAAAGAGAAAAAGCACATACCCGAGAAATCTTGGAAGTTAGCTAAAATACAACGAGAACTTGATGCCTATAACCAAGTTAACTTTACCACATATTTAAAAAATATTCTGTTTTTGAGCTCTAAATAGACCAATTAGAATATTTTTTATAGAAGTTTTGACAACAATAGAGTGGATATAATTTAAATAATTCGTCTTCACAAGGTTGCTCCGAAGTGAAATTCAGCGAACTGGTAAGGCTCTTAGAACAGAATGGATTTAAGATTGTAAAGGAGAAAGGTTCGATTCGCTATTATGGAAAACCTGGATGGGACAAATTGATTCGCGTGGATTATCATGGAGCTAAGGAAGTTCCCACAGGAACCTGTCATGCTATACTTAAGGCAGCGGGTATAAAGAAATAACTAAATTAAGGAGTAAAAAAAATGATTGAGTTAGAATATTCATTAATAATCGAAGCAACTGAGGAACCTGACTATTTTGGATTTTACTCACCAGATTTAGAAGGTTTTACAGGCATAGGTCATTCTGTTGAGGATTGTCTTTATAAAGCAAAGTGGGGAATGACAGAACATATAAATCTATTGAAAGAAAAAGGACTTCTTGTTCCTCCAAAGAATCCAAACCCCAAAATCACAATCCAAAATGAGCAACCATTAGAAAAAGTTGTTTGAGCCCGATGGAGGTGATTTGAAGAATGAGCACTCAAACATCGAGCCCTGGCGCAATACGGAAACTGGGTTTGGAGGCTCTAGCCAAGGCTCTGGGACCCGTAGGTATGGTTCGCTTTCTTCAGCAGTTTGAGAGTGGATTAGGGGATTATACAAAGCAAAGGGAGTCGTGGCTAAAAGATATGTATACCAAAACCATTGTCAAAGAAATAAAGGACAGGCGAAAACAAAATAGCATGTTTTCACCCACTCGCCACAATCTTCCTGGCAATCCCCGCGTTTTTCTTCCCCTCCCAAATAGCACACTCAACGGCAGCGGCCATCTGACTGTCGCTGTGGGCAAATAAGATATTTCCAAGAGGCTTTGTTGCATAGGGACGAATCTTAGTTAATGCTCCGACAGAGGAAAGCACCATCGGATGTCCCCATTTGAAGGCCCTCACCTCCTCTATGTTTTTGGATATTCCGGGAACCAGCATTTCCAGGTCATTAGCAATCCCATGCACCAGAATTTTGATTTGCTCATCTTCTAAAAGCAGATATCTTTTACCAATATCAAGAGAGTGATAAACAGTTAATACAGATTTGGAACGCTGGGTATTTCCTTCTATCCAATCAGCTATGATGAAATCTGTGAATGAAGCTCCATTCATCCATGTATCATAACTCTTTCGATACGGCACACCGTTTAGGAGTATGTTCACAACTAGATACGGCTGATACCTCATGTTCCACATAGCGGCACTTTGTTCAGAAGGCAGACCCTTCACTATGCGTTTTGCAAAATGTTTGAAGATAGCAACGATAGCGCATTTTGTGGAAACCGTTTCTACATTTCCATCTTTCACATAAGTCACCCAGACCTCTTTCTCCCCCTTAGATTCGATATTTACGACAGTAGCGCCGGTGATGATTCTCCCTTCTCCAGCCTGGTTAATTTTTTTATCGAGAATCTCAGCGAGGGTAGCAGTGCCGCCTGGAAGCGTATAGATGGGGATGATTTCACCCGAATAGAAATTTAGCCCCCAGTAGGCAGAGACCTGATCCACAGGGCCTCCTAAAGCCGACCTGCAGTAGAGGTTCATAAACTCGACAAGCTCTGTCCCATAAGGCTTTAGATACTGGGCAAAAGAAATCCCGTCGAGCTTCAGGGCTTGAGGGTCCGTTTTTTCAACAGGAAGTGCGGGAAAAGGATCGAGGTTTTCGAGGTCGTTTTTAAACTTCATGAATCCTTTTATCGCCTTATCGCCGTAGGGAAGTCTCTTTAATCCTTCGTCCCAAATGTCTAGAACAAGTTTTTCCCCAGCAAAGATGCTGTCAACCGGCTTTGGAACTTCTTTCAAGTGTAAGCCTACTTCACCATAAAAATCCTCAATCTCTCCTACCGGCTCAGCAAAGTAAGCAGCTCCTTCTGAATAATAAATGTCCTCCCAAGAGTTTCGCCTTGCATGTCCTCCTACCTTCTTTTCCTTTTCAATCAGGAGAAAATTCGCATCTCTTAATTCATAGGCGGCAGTAAGCCCACTTACTCCGCCTCCGATAATAACAAAATCGCATTTTTTTGAGGGCTTAGGAACAGGGAATTGTTCTCCGCCTCTAACCCTGTGCCCGATGGAGAAATCCTCCCCATCTATCACTATACGATAATCTCCTTCAGACATAACCTCTGCAAAACTTAATCCTCCAAAAAAACTAACTCCAACCACCCCCATGACTCCTTTTATAAAATCCCTTCGATATATTCTATTCAATGTTTTTCATCTCCTTTACATTAACGATAAGGATAACACCTCTTTGTTCATAGTATAATTTGATCTCAAAATTTAGACAATTTAAACAAACTTCTAACTTTTATTTGACAACTCCCTTTAACTCCGATATTTTTTGTTGAAGATTAATCACTTGTTATATTGCAAATTAGAGTCATAATATTTAGGTATAAATGCCTAAAAGAAGAAGCCGTCTTAGAGAAGACTCCTCGGATTTTATAGTAAGAGAAATAATCGCCGCAATACTTTTTACTGTGGGAGTCTTTACCTCCCTCAGCCTCCTATTTTATAGCTCTAAATCGGGACTGGATGTAAAAGGGACTATGGGAACAGTCGGTGTCTTTATATCTGACCTGCTTGGAGACACTTTTGGACTCTCCGCTTTGTTGATTCCTATTGTCATGTTTTACACAGCGGTAGTCGTTTTTACGAGTAAATTCGGGGGCAAACTTTATCGAAACGCAATCTCAGCTTTTATTCTTTTGTTTATGATACCAACTATCCTTGGCTTGATTTTTGGAAAGGAAGCTTTCCTTGGATATTCCCCTCCGGGCGGCTGGATTGGAAGTTTTATCTCCACAACGCTTAGAAATAAAATCGCAGGTACTGTTGGTTCATACATTATTGTAACCATCTTTCTCGTGATGAGTCTAATAATAATGTCTAATCTTTCTCTGTACCAGATTTTAAGCTGGAGCGGAAAGGTCCTGATGCTCATTTCAGACGGAATAACTTATTTGTCAAAATCTGGTCTCAGACTGGGAGAACGAATCATAGAAGGTTCATACGACCTATTCTCCAAACTCTCAAGGCTCGGCATTGAGGTTGCCAAACCGGCTTCAGACAAAAAGGAGGCGCCGTTTTCACCTCTTTTCCAGGAAAAACCTAAGCCAATAGTGGAGAATAAACCTCTTCCTCAGATAGTAGTTGAGGTTCCCAGAAGAGAGATTCAATTGAAACTGATACAGCATACTACTGAGCGGGCAAATTTTAAGCTTCCCCCTGTCGATTTACTCGACCCGAGAAAAGATTCAAAAATGGAATTTGATAAGGAAGCCATTTACGAGAAAGCAAGACTTACCGAGGAAAAACTCGCCCATCTCGGAGTCTCCGGAAAAATTACCGAGATAAGACCGGGGCCAGTAATCACCATGTTTGAATATAAACCCGATCCGGGGATTAAGATCAATAAAATTGCATCTCTTGAGAACGACCTGGCAATGGGGCTTAGCGCGCTCAGCATTAGAATAATCGCCCCTATACCTGGAAAGGATGTGATAGGAATCGAGGTCCCAAACGTAAAAAGAGAAACAGTTGTCCTTAGAGAACTTCTCGAAGATCCGGAATTCTCGAGAAGGAAATCAATTCTAACACTCGCATTAGGAAGAGATATCTCTGGAATGCCCTTTTACATGGATTTAAGAAAATCCCCACATCTAATGATTGCCGGAACTACAGGCTCAGGAAAAAGCGTTCTTCTTCATTCCGTGATTACCAGCATGCTCTATAAAGCAAGCCCTTATGAACTAAAGTTCATCATGGTTGACCCAAAGATGCTCGAGCTATCAATTTATGAGGATATTCCCCATCTTCTTCATCCTGTAGTCACGGAACCTAAGAAGGCAGCCACAGCACTTAGTTGGGCAGTCGCCGAGATGGAGAAAAGGTACAGAACTCTCTCATACGAAGGTGTTAGGGACGTAGAGAGCTACAACAGAAATGTCGAGAAGCTCCAATCTCAAGACAAATGGCAGAAATGGCTTCCCTATATAGTCATAGTAATAGATGAGCTTGCAGATTTAATGATGGTCGCTCCGCGTGATGTTGGGGAATCTATTACCAGACTGTCTCAAAAAGCACGAGCAGCAGGGATTCATCTAATAGTTGCCACACAGCGGCCCTCAGTGGATATTGTAGCTGGACTGATCAAAGCTAATTTCCCGGCAAGAATATCGTTTCATGTTTCATCTAAAATTGACTCCCGGATAATTCTCGATGCCGGAGGAGCAGAGCGACTCTTAGGAAAGGGAGACATGCTGTTTCTACAGCCAGGAACTTCGAAGCTAACGAGAATACAATGTGGATTGATATCCGACGGAGAAAGGGAGAGAATCACCGAGTTTTTGAAAGCCCAAGGCACTCCTGAGTATAATCAGGAAATCACAAAGATAGAAGAATCCGAGGAATCTAATGAACTTGACGATGAAAAGGATGAATTCTACTACGAAGCATTGAGAATCATTAAAGAAACACGCCATGCATCAATTTCAATGATACAGCGAAAACTCAAAATCGGTTATAATAGAGCGGCTCGTATTGTTGAAATTATGGAGAAAGAGGGGTTAATTGGCCCCCAGGAGGTTGCAGGAAAACCAAGAGAGGTTCTCATAGGCATGGATCAAATTAAGGAGAAACAAGGAAATTGAAAAATTTATTTTTAATTTTAATTATGTTTTTGACAATCATGGCGCTGCCGAACATAGCTTGGGTAGAAAACAATAAAGATCTCGATTGGGTACTAACCCAGGTGCAGGATAACTATGAGAAAATGAATGACTTTCGTTCGGAATTTACACAAGAGGCAACGGTGAGAACTTTAAACCAGGTTCAGAAAGCCGAGGGCGAAGTTTGGTTTAAAAAACCCGGAAAGATGAGATGGAATTACTATAGACCCACCAGAGACGTGATAGTATCCGACGGCAGAACAATCTGGTTCTATAATCATGAAGAAAAACAGGTTATAGAGTCACGTCTGGCTGAGGTAGTGGATACACCCACAACGACTACATTTCTTTCCGGGCTTGGAAATATAAAAAAACAATTCAATGCTCGTTTCTCTGAAACGAGTTTTCCAGATGAGAACGGAAACTATTTGATTGACCTTACACCAAAAGAAAACAGCAATGATGAAGAATACAATAAAGTCACGATAGCTGTTGATAAAAATATGCTTGTAAAAACCATTTATCTCTACGATCCGTTTGGAAACCTCACCAGGGTTAAATTAGAAGACATAGAAATTAATAAAGGGGTTCCCGATTCGCTATTTAAGTTTGACGTGCCGAAAGGAGCGGAAGTTATAAAAACACCTTCCGCTGACTAAGAGACAGCAATTCAAGAACGCAATAAGGGGGAAGTGTGATGCGATTTTTATTATCTAAGATAACTCTAATAATAATGCTTATAGTTTTTTCTCAAATAAGCTTTGGCGAAGAAGAATTCACGCCCGACCAATCTCAGTCTCAGTTTGCGGCGTCACTTAAAGGCTCAGTGCCAGGCGTTGAAAGTGCCGAGTGGAAAACTCATGTAGACCTTTGGGTTCAGGCCTCGGACGCAGACCAGAATAAGGCAAAGGAGATTGCGGCGGAAGTAGTAGCAAAAGGAAGTAAGGACTTAGGACAGAGCACCTGCGTTCATGTACATAAGGGAGACTGGAAAGAACTTTACAAGCTCTGTTGGACATATTAACAATTACCTATCCACTTCTCCAAGCACTATATCAATGCTTCCGATCGCTGCAATAACGTCTGCAATAAATGCGCCTTCTACCATTTTAGGAAGTGCTTGAAGATTCACAAACGAAGGTCCTCTAACCCGCATTCTGTAGGGCTTCCCTGAGCCGTCACTCACCAGGTAGTAGCCAAGCTCCCCCTTGGGGTTTTCAACAGCGTGATAGATTTCACCCGGAGGTGGTTTAAACCCTTCATAAACAAGGACAAAATGCCTTATAAGAGATTCCATCCTTTTGTATGTGAGTTCCTTTCTTGGAAGAACAACCTCGGGAAGGTCCGCTATATAAGGACCGTCCGGAAGGTTATTCAATGCCTGCGCAATGATCCGCAGGCTCTGATGCATCTCCTCTAACCTGCAAAGATACCGGGCATAAGCATCTCCGTCTGTGGAAACGGGGATTTCAAAATCATAATTCTCATATCCCAGATAGGGCAATGCCTTCCTCACATCATAGGGGACTCCGCTTCCCCTTAGCGCAGGTCCCGTAAGTCCAAGATCAATTGCGTCTTCCGCACTTACATAAGCAACGCCTTTTGTTCTTTCAACCCATATCCGATTTCTCGTAAGAAGTTTGTCAACTTCTGCCAGAGTTGTTGGAAAGACTTTGAGGAAATTTCGTACTGCTCCTTCAAAATTCTCAGGAAGATCGTCAGGCAACCCCCCGACTCTAGGATAGGAAGTTGTGAGCCTCGCTCCGCAAACCATCTCCAGTATGTCGTAGATTCTCTCTCTTTCTTTAAAACAATAGAGAAATGCACTCACGGCCCCGAGGTCCATAGCATTAGTTCCGATGCCGAGAAGGTGAGATTCGATTCTTCCAAGCTCGAACAAAATAACCTCAGCTACCTTTGCCCTCTCCGGTATTTCCTTTTCGATTCCCAAAAGCTTTTCCACAGCAAGAATGAATCCTATATTATTACAAATCGAAGCAACATAATCCATCCTGTCCGTATAAGGAAGGCACATCTGATAGGTTATATGCTCACAGAGTTTTTCAATTCCCCTATGAAGATAGCCGATGTAGGGAACAGCTTTAACTACGGTTTCACCGCTGAGATGAAGCACGACGCGTAAAACACCGTGAGTTGACGGATGCTGAGGGCCCATGTTAAGCATCATGGTCTCCCTTCGAAACCCGCTTTCTTCATCTATTACTTCTTCTGTAATGAATTCAACTCGTTCCATACCTAAAATGGTAGGGGCAGGTTTGAAACCTGCCCCTACATTCATTCTCCTTCTCGCAAAGCCCTCTCAAAACTCTTTTTGGAAGCCTCTCGGTCTCTAACATCAAAATCCTTTCTGAGAGGAAAAGGCTCGTAGTCTTCAGGCATAAGAATCCTTCTAAGGTCAGGATGACCGACAAATTCTATGCCGAACATATCGTAAACCTCCCGCTCAAGCCAGTTTGCACCGCTCCAGACAGGAACTACAGAATCCACCTTTAGGTCTTCCTCGGAAACTTCCACTTTTAACCTGATTCTCATATTCTCGTCAAACTCAGGACCAAATCTATGAAGATAATAAATAACTTCAAAACGCGGCCTTTTAAACTCCAAATAGTCTACAGCGGTAATATCCACTACGAATTTAAAATCAAAATCTTTTTTTAGATAGTGGCAAACTTCTCTTATCTTTTCTTTCTTGATGAGAAGGGTAGTTTCTCCTCTAAAAGTCTTTACGTCTAGAATTGTATCGGGAAGGTTCGTCTTTAAGGCGTCAATTACGACGTGAAGATCAAGGCTCATACAAGAGGCGCCCCTTGCATCTCAATTTTCTTCTGGATTTTCATTACCGCATCAATCAGGGCTTCGGGTCTTGGAGGACACCCTCCTACATAAACGTCCACAGGAAGAAACTCATCAATCCCCTGCACAACCGCGTAACTATCAAATGGACCTCCACCGCAAGTACAGGACCCCATAGCAATTACCCATTTAGGCTCCGGCATCTGCTCATAAATTCTTCTGCATACTGAAGCCATCTTGTACGTTATGGTTCCGGATACTATCATAAGATCCGCCTGCCTTGGTGAAAATCTCGCTACTTCGGCCCCGAACCTTGAAAGATCAAATCGAGATGCAAAAACCCCCATCATCTCAATTGCACAGCATGCAGTGCCAAAAGGCATGGGCCAAAGGCTGTTTTTCCTCCCCCAGTTTGCAAACGCACTGAGTTTTGTAGTTATAAAACCATCCCCGCCAAGAACAGAATTCATATTTACTCCCATTCAAGAGCCCCCTTTTTTAAAACATAAAAATAGCCGCCCAGAATAACGATAAAAAAGACGATAATTTCAATAAACCCAAGCATTCCCAGCTTCTTAAATACAACAGCCCAAGCAAAGAGAAACATGGACTCAACATCAAAAAGTATAAAGAGCGCACCAATTAAATAGTACCTAATTGGAAATCTCTCCCTTGCATCTCCCACCGGTGGAACGCCCGACTCATAAGGAGAGAGTTTTCTCTTTGAATATATTTTAGGTCCAAGAAGATGGGAAATCCCAAGCAGCGTCCCTGCAAGCAGAATAGAAAGAACAAGTATTAGCAGTATGGGGATATAATCCGTAAGCACTGATAATAAGGTTAAGTGGAATGGGAAGATTGTCAAGGAAACTACACTTTCTACTTTTACTCAATAAGTGCTGTATAGAAAAACATTGCAAATAGAGTAAGAATGAAGTAAATAGAGGATATAAAGAATACAACGGATACATTGTATGCCTGGCTATTTATGTTTAAAGAATAAGAGTGAGCCAGATCAATCGAGACTGAAAAGAGGAGACTGAATAGAAGTCCAAAGGTAATGATCGTTACAAAGGTGCGGGAAAGAGAGCTAATTTGCTCTTTCGACTCCGTCCTTGAGAGTCTATATTCAAGTGCCGCAATAGCTATTATTAGCGAGAAGAATACCAATTTGGGACCGACAAGGGACCTCAGGGCAACTGGCGAAGGTGAAGGATTAAGTATCGCCACAGTTGCGATAGCAAAGAGCAGGGTAAATATTATCCAGATTATGCTTACCAGAACCCCGTCTTTTGAAATCATGACAATACCTCCTTTTCAAAGACTTTCAAAACTGATTTTATCACACCAGGCAATCCAATTCCACTTTTTTATTAGAAATCCAGTTTTTAAGCTTATGGAGTAAAAGATGAAGATCCAAATTGAGATGGATCCAATCGAATGATTCCAGGAAATCCGTCGAAATGGCGATCAGCCGAGATGATATGAGAGATTTTATGTTCGAGCATAACCGCTGCATGAAGAGAATCCCTTGCCTGGAGATGAGGAAATCGAAGGTGAAGTTCCATAGCCTGTTCAAAACTCTTTCGGGTTACTGGAAGAACGTCGGGCACAACCTTAAGAAAAAGGCGGCATACCTCAACTGCGCGCTCCCTTTGGCCTAAAGCGGTATAACGATGAAGAAGCTCTTGCAGCACCTCCACATCAGTTACTGCCATAAGCCTACCTTGGGCAATGGCTTCGAGGATATCTACACATGGAGCTTTAAGTGGGTGTTCTACACCGACGGCGTACATAGGGATGTTGGCGTCGATGAAATACACCTTATTATTAGTCAACATCACACCCCCGCATGGATTCACGTTCCATCTGTTCCCATTCACCCACAGGAAGCCTTAGGTTGGCAAGACTTCTGACTGCTTCTAGGCGTTCCTTTTCATCCGATTGTAGGTAGAGTTTTTCGATGGCCTCACGAATCAAAGCACCGATTGACGTTCCACGCGCCCTGGCAAGAGCCTCAAGACGCTTATATTGATGTGGGGCGAGTAGAAGTTGAACCCGTCTAGTAAGAGTAGACATGATTATCACCCCCTTATAATACACATGCACATACGCATACATAATATACTTGGGATTCTCCCTAAAGTCAAGCGGATTCGGTTTGGGCTTTTGCCGATTACCAGAAGACAAATCACGGCACGCTTAACAGAACCATTAACTATTAAGCATAAGCCTTATTATACCATTTCCATCTATTAAGTGTTCAAAAAAATTTTCTGAATTTCATCGTAGGAGCGCCATTCCTTCGATAGACTCAGGACAAGCTTGGCGCAACGATCGATTCGCAGCTAGAAGCTGCTCCTACGGTTTGTTTTATGTAACACTGGTATTGTAAACACTTTTTCATTGGAAATGGTATTACATAACACGCCAAGTCTTTATCATTTTCTTAGATAGTAACTTACATAACACGCCAAGTCTTTATCATTTTCTTAGATAGTAACTAATGTTACGCACAAATCAGGCAATGTTATAAATACAAATGGCTCGTTCGGGGAACGAGCCCTACATTTAGGGATAATAATATAAACAATGTAGGGTGCGTTTCCCAAACGCACCAAAAAGTCTGCGTAACATCAGATAGTAATTCATCCCTGAAGATATAAAACCCCATTTCTCCCTATGCCTACGCCGGAATTGCGGGTGCCAGAAGGAGTAGCACCACAACAAGGGGGCGGGGACCATACAACCCCGCTCCCACAGCAGAGCCTAGTCTATCAGTTCACGATTCTCACCGAATCACGTCCCTCTATAGGTGTGTCATCTACTGTCTTACCCTTCAAAATACCTTCGGTATCACCCTCATGGAACCCAGTATCCTGCGTGTTGAAATGACAGACCTGGTCCAAGAGCCCATCGGCGTTAACGTCCTCGGCACTCTTGTTGCAGAAAGCCAAACTGACCTCATCGCCGGTCTGGCCGAACGTTAGCAAAGTCTTGTCCACTTCACCGGGGGCATCGAAGTCGGGGGTGGAGAGAATGGCTACGGCGACGGTTCCCTTGCTCTTGGGGTTGATGGAGTTGGGGTAGCTGCCGGGCTTGATGTCAATCTCGACTTCGATAAATAACGTTGCCAAGCCAATCTTCTTTGGCTCACCGCTCCCTTGTGCCTGTGCCGAGCGGGAGTATGGGGTCAGGTCTCAACTTTTGACATTACTATGATAAAGAAGGATAAAGTTGAATGTTGAGACGCGACCCCCTTCTTTCATTTCTTCCCTAAACCACCAGAATCGCATCACGCAGGCGCTGGAGGGGTAACATCACAATAAATACCGGTGAAGCGGGGCCATATGGTCCCGCTCCTGCTCGCGCATCGCTTGGGGCGTCCCATCGCTATGGGCAGTCGATGTCGGCACCCGAACTCGTACCGCAGGTGTTCTCATCCCATGTATTGGGAGTGCTGGTGTTATCGTGGAACATATCGAACGTTCCGTTCCCGGTTGCAGTATTCTCGGAGATGGTGTTGCCCGTGGAGCCCACGATGAGCCTTATGCCGTAGGTCGTGTTGTCGTTGGCTTCGTTTTCCTTAATGCTGTTGTTGTCCGAATCAACGAGAACGATGCCGCGCTCATTGTCGTTTGCCTGGTTCTCAGTTACTTCGCTATATGTAACACGGTTCAGATGAATACCTGGTACTGGGCTATTGTGTATATCGTTTTCTGAGATCTCGAGATCTGTGGCATCGCTGACGGTCGCTAGAGTTCCACCAAAAGTCCCTGCGAAACCCCGGGCCAAGATTCTAGCGCCGTCAACCTCATTCTCTGCCACCTTCACGTCTTGTAGGACAGCCGTCCTCGGCCCATTGGTGCCTCCTGCCAAAGCTATCAGGTCAATGCCGGCAGCCGGATATGGACCTGTTACCTCGTTATCTGACACTTTAATCCCACTAGAGGTGACTGTCGCTCCGGGGAGACTACAAGGCAGGTATCCGTAGTCGAAGTTTCTGGCCTGCACGAGGATACCATCAAAGAAACTCGCTGAGCCGGACGACACAGTGTTTTCCTTGATTTTACTGTCTTTCCCGTTGGTGAGTTCTATATCAGCGAATCCGTTGTTATAGACATTGTTTTCCTTAATACTCCAGCCCGTGTGAACGGCTTCCCCTTCGTTTCCCACCAGGATGCCATTCCAACTGTTGTCGTAGATTACATTATTCTTAATGGTGATGTTGCTGGTTCCGCAGTTCCAGGCCTGGATACCATCACCTTCACCAGTGAATGGGCTCGTGTAGTTCCGTATCTCGAAGTATTTGATCGTTACGCCGTTGACCCCGCCTGCTATCACTATACCAGCGTCGGGTGTTACGTTGCCTATTGTAGTGCCGTCTAGGATGGCTCCTGGCTCACCTTTCAGGGTAAGGTCATTCTTGTTAATCGTCACAACCTCGGCGTATACGCCTGCACAGACTCGGATCGTATCACCAGGATTCGCAGCATCCACCGCGGCTTGAATGGTTGTATATGCCGCATTAGGACACTCGACGCCGTCGTTATCTACCACCAGCGGCGCTTTTGCTAGCGCCTGTTCCCCATACGTCATAAGGACGGCCAGCAGGG
>JACPIY010000033.1:32697-34210 GCA_016187835.1 Deltaproteobacteria bacterium
AGTCAACTTTCTGATATTAATAATTCCTCCTTTCATCTTCGTTTACCTCCTTTTTATTTTTTATCCTACCTTCCTGAGAAATTGAAAAATTTTATCTACCCCATAGGACATCACCTCCTTATGCGTACCGCTAGAACGGGGCCAGGCCTACGGCCAAGCCCCGCCCAAGACATTTACTATCCGGCCTTCGGTTTAAGGGACGTTTTTAACAGTCTCGCAGTTTGTAGCGGTATCGCCCCCAACGTGAGCGCCTCCGTCACACTTATCGGTGCCGGTTCCTCCGTTCAGCATATCATCGCTACTACCACCAAGTAGCACGTCATTGCCAGCCTCACCATTCAGCATGTCCTTACCACCGCCACCAACCAGCCGATCATTGCCCGGGCCGCCGTTTAATGCGTCACTGCCACCCTGGCCGAACAGACGGTCGCTGCCACTGCCGCAATTTATGGTGTCGTTGCCGGTGCCACCACAGATTGTGTCGTTACCACCACCGCCACTTATATTGTCATTTCCGCCAAAGCCGTGGATCACATCTGGGCCAAGGGTGCCCGTGAGGACGTCGTTACCCGAAGTACCACAGATGGTGACAGCCTTCCCGTCGCAGGTGAGCGGGCTCTTCAGCCAGGGATCGAAGTCCACGCTTCCCGTACCAGTGTTCAAAACAGCGTCGCCGCTGCCTGAGCCATCGCCGGAGGGGCCATCCGCCGCGCCCCACCAGTTGTTCTTAGCATCCACCGCACTGCTGTTCGCATTCAAGAGACCGGCGGTAGCGTTACCGGAGATGTTGTTGAAGTGGGCCGCTACGGTGTTCGCCGGGCTAGCAGGACCAATCCGAATCCCTATGTCCCATCCAGAGACGTCATTGCAGATCAGGGTGGCTGTCGTTGGAGCCCACGTGATCGTCGAGACCTCAGGAGTCTGACCAATTGCAACACCGTAACCCGCTCCGGCACCGATCAGGGTATTGTCTGCAACAGTGGCGCTAGTAGTGCAGCCCAGGCCAGGGGTCACGTCGTCACCCCCAACGCAAGAGGTGCTGGTGCTTCCCCTCCCTAGGAGCCAGATGCCTTTTGAGCCAACTGGAGTCGAGATATTGTTGCCGGAGATTTGGATGCCTTCTGCTGCTTGGACCATGATCCCGGTCTGGGAGTCCCAGACTGTGTTGTTGGTGATGCTGATGTCGTTGGCAGAGTCCCACAGGAAGATGGCGACGGCAGTCGTGGACGGATCCCCTGTCCATACCACATCCGTAATCGTGTTTCCGGAAATGCTACCCACAGGACTCGCCGCCCCGTCCTGAAACGAAATACCAAGCTGAATTGTAGTTGACGTAGGCCCAATGCCGGTTATGGTGTTGTTACTTGCAGTGGCACTGGCTCCTGTACCAACGACAAAAATCCCGACCCGCTGGAAACCTGAGATCTCATTGTTTGAAATTGTCGCGCTACCTCCATTGCCAGCATTGAAGAATGAATCGCCAACGTTTATAGCTAATCCGTGGATGGCGCCA
>JACPIY010000034.1 GCA_016187835.1 Deltaproteobacteria bacterium
ACGGGGTCATATCTCATGGGGGAGAAATCTTAGCCTTCGAGAAATGACACCTTTTGTCAGATTGCTTCGCGGAGTTTATTCCTTCGCTTTGGTATTCAGGACGGGCTCTGAGGTATCGAAGCGCTAGGAGTGACTGCCTTGAGAATTTTGAGAGAGGGTGAAAATTGTGCTGACATTGTCCGACAGAATAAATCTTGATTATTACAAATCATTAAGTTAAAAACAAACAGTAGAAAACCAACATGTCACTCAACCAGCCGAATCTTTGGAATCTCATTCTTTAAAGATTCAGAACCCATAAAAACGTTTTCTTCAAGGGATCTTGAATAATCATCTATTTGGATTAAGAAGGTTTTAACGTCTACGCCCAAAAATACAGGCTCAAACCCTTTAAGTCTACGGTGGCTCCTCTTTAGATAATTAATCGTTCCCTTATAGTTCTCATACTCCAGATGATAAAAAGCAACCCCCGCATGGATTAACCCTTTAAGAAATGATTTCTCTCTTCCCTTTATCTTTTTCCATTCCCCTTCAAGAAACTCATGACACTCAAAGTAAAACCCTTCGTTAAAAAGCAGAATCCCCTTTTTAATCTCGCCTTCGATTCCCTCTTTGAATACCTCTCCATTGGAATACAAGCCTGAGATAAAACTCCAATATCTGCCAGCTTTAGCACAAATATCGTAAAGGTAGGCCTGAAACCTATCTCTGAGTCGAATATAACCCTCCAAGTCAATTTCAAAAACACCATTCAAACTTAATCCATCTGAAACATCCGACCAATCGAGTTTCGAGGAATCTTTATTGGTTTTTCCTTCTCCCAGCAAATCCCCAAGTCTAACCCCATCTCTGCCCCTTATATCAACAAATTGACAATAGCGGGAAACTGCATAAAGAAGCCGGGATTTCTCGCTGAATTGAAATGAAAGTATGAGTACTTCGGTTAGAGCATTACGAATCTCCACCTCTTCTTTGGTTCTTTTTTTCATTGAAACTTAGGCTTACACCCAAATGTGAAATTTTTACAGTTAAATATGATAAACTAAAGGTACTAGCAAATGAGCAATTTAGCTTTTACGCAAGACTCGGAATCCCATTCTCAGAATTTCCATCAATATTGATGGAGGCTTTTTAAATAGTATACTTAATAAAAACCGGTCGTCATATGTAAGTCTTTCAGGGTTTCAAATATGGACAACGAAGAAGATATAAAGGAAAAAGAATATTTTAATAAATCGCTTCCCGCTCCGACGACCTCTTTGGAGCGGTATCTAGCCGAGATAAGCAATTGTCCCATCCTCAGTCGAGAAGAGGAATATAAGCTCGCAATGAGATACAAGAAGAAGGGTGATTTAGAGGCTGCGAGAAAGCTTATTAGTTCAAACCTGAGGTTCGTGGTAAAAATCTCAAACGAATATAAAAACTACGGATTGAATCTCATGGATTTAATCCAGGAGGGTAATATCGGACTTATGCAGGCGGTAAAGAGATTTGACCCGACAAAGGGATATCGCCTTATTTCTTACGCCGTGTGGTGGATAAGGGCATACATTCATAACTACATCATCGGAAGCTGGAGCCTTGTTAAGATAGGAACCACACAGGCACAGAGAAAACTCTTTTATAAGCTCCGCTCAACAAAGCACAAAATGGATATTACAGAAGAAAACCTGAGTCCTGAGGATTACAAAAACCTTGCCGATGAACTCGGCGTCTCAGATGAGGAAGTAATTGAGATGAACCAGAGGATGGGAGGAAAAGACCTATCACTCGATGCCGAGCTAAACAGCAGCGGAGATACAACCCATCTTGATTTCCTCGTGGACGACGTGTCAAATCAGGAAGATATAATAACAAAGGCCGAAGAGGAAGAGAAAGTCAAAAGTGAGCTTGAAACCGCACTAGAATCTTTAAAAGAGAGGGAACGCTTTATAATAGAGAATAGAATTCTCAGGGATAAGCCCCTAACACTTGAGGAGTTAGGCACAATACTCAACCTTTCAAGAGAGCGTGTAAGGCAGATTGAAAGCGTAGCATTACAAAAGATAAGGCATGTTTTGGAGAAACAAGGAATAAGCAGATAAATTCGGCACTAGCTGTTCCAGCCCAAGTAAGACCTAACCCTTATTTATAATCTCAAACACCTTCTTTAATGCCGCGTCTAAATTCTCAGGTTTATTTCCGCCTGCCTGAGCCATGTCCGGTTTTCCTCCCCCTCCCCCACCAATAAGAGGAGCAAGCTCTTTTACGATATTACCGGCATGGAATCTTTTACTTAAATCCTTTGTAACACCGACTAAAAGAAAAGCCTTACCGTCGTTCCTGGTTCCAAGAACGGCAAGGCATGATTTAAATTTCGATTTTAAGTCATCCCAGACCTTTCTGAGTTCATCTGGACCGGCTTCCGAAATCTCAACCGAGAGAACTTTTATGCCATTTACCTCTTTTATGTTATCGAGAAGTTCTCTTGCCCTTTCGATCATCATCTTGCTTTTAAAAGACTCTAACTCTTTCCTGAGCTTCTCGTTTTCTTCAACCACCTTTTTCAACCTGGAAATCAGGTCCGATTGGGGAACCTTTAAAACTCTGGAGGCTTCAACGAGAGTCTCTTCCTGCTTTCTCAGGAATTTCCATGCGGACTCTCCCGCAATTGCCTCTATTCTCCTCACCCCTGCTGACGAAGCCGTCTCTGTTACGATTTTAAAAAGCCCTACTTCTCCAGTTGTATGAAGATGAGTTCCGCCACAGAGCTCCTTGCTATAATCACCAATGCTTACAACTCTAACCTTATCCCCGTATTTTTCTTCAAATATAGCCATAGCCCCGCTTCTTATCGCCTCTTCATATGGGACGTCAGTCCTTGTTATTACCCTATCATCCCACCTCACTCTGTCGTTTATGACATCCTCCATCGTGCGGATGGTCTTATCGTCAATTGATGAGAAATGGGTAAAATCAAACCTGATAACAAGAGACCCCGCCTGTCTTACGTGGGTTCCGAGTGTTTCCCTGAGAACAGCATGAAGAATATGTGTTGTTGTGTGATGGGTTCTCACCCCGTATCTATAGCTTTCATCTACTCTTAGTTCCACTTTGTCACCTACCCAAAGCGTTCCTTTTTTAATAACAGAATGATGAACTATTAAATTGAGAAACGGTTTTTTAGTCTCAACTACTTCGGCAATACCCCCATCGCCTTCAATAAATCCCCTATCCCCAACCTGACCTCCGGATTCTCCATAAAAAGGGGTTTTGTCCGTTATAATCTCTACTTCTTCACCCTCAGCAGCGCTATCCACCAGCCTGCCCTCTTTTATTATTGCAGTTATTCTTCCCGTGTCTTTTGTACTTTCGTATCCCGTAAAGCTGACAATTAGCCCCCCTGAGACAAACTCTTTGTAAAGGGGTGCAAGCTCCTCTTCACCCGATCCCTTCCATGCCTGCCTGGACTTTTCCCTTTGCTTGTCCATTTCCTTCTCAAATGCGGGATAATCTATTTGAAGTCCTCTCTCTTTGACAATGTCCTCAGTTAAATCCAGAGGAAACCCGTATGTATCGTAGAGTTTAAATACGACTTCACCCGGGAGAATTTTTTGCTCTCCGTGTTTTTGAACCTCGAGATTCAATAAGTCGAGTCCTCTGTCTATTGTTTCAAAAAATCTCTCCTCCTCGTTCTTTACCACTTCCGTTACAAAAGCGAGCCTCTCATCAAGCTCCGGATATGCGCTCTGCATTATCTCATTCACACTGGGGATGAGACTAAAAAGACAAGGCTCTTTAATGCCTAGCACTCTTGAATGGCGAACTGCGCGTCTTAGAATCCTTCTTAGAACGTATCCCCTGCCCTCATTCGACGGAAACACGCCATCCGAGATCAAAAAAGTCACAGCACGAGAGTGGTCGGCTATTACCCTCATTGATACATCAGTGGAGGAATTCGCTCCATACGGTTTTCCGGCTATCTCTTCAATCCTTAATATGATTCCGCGGAGAAGATCGGTCTCATAGTTGCTTTTTACCCCTTGAAGCACCGCCGTTATTCTCTCAAGCCCCATACCGGTATCAATGCTAGGGTTGGGAAGCGGAGTAAGATTGCCCGAAGAATCTCTATCATACTGCATAAACACAAGGTTCCAGAGCTCGAGATAGCGGTCACAATCACAGCCTAGAGCACAGCTTGGCTTTCCGCAACTAAAGGCTTCACCCTGGTCAATTATTATTTCCGAGCATGGCCCGCAGGGACCAGTATCTCCCATTGCCCAGAAATTGTCTTTCTCCCCCATTCGAGAAATACGCTCCGGCGGAAGACCAATCGCCCTCCTCCATATATCAAATGCTTCGTCATCGTCTCTAAAAATCGTTACCCAGAGTTTGTCTTTGGGAAGTTTAAAAACCTCTGTAATCAGGTCCCAGCCAAATCTAATTGCTTCGGTTTTAAAATAATCCCCAAATGAAAAATTCCCAAGCATCTCAAAGAACGTATGGTGTCTTGCCGTGTATCCGACGTTTTCAAGGTCGCTGTGCTTGCCACCCGCGCGCACGCATTTTTGAGAGGACGTTGCTCTTTTATAGGGACGTTTATCCAATCCAAGGAAAACATCTTTAAACTGCACCATTCCCGCGTTTGTAAAAAGGAGCGTAGGATCATTCTTTGGGATCAAAGAAGAGCTCTTAACGACAGTATGGCCATTATCCTCAAAGTACTTAAGAAATCTTAGCCTGACGTCTGAACCTTTCATTTTTTATTAACTGTCTAACCACACAAACTCTAAAACACGAAGTTAGAGTCAACAAAAGAATCTAGAAGCCAAGTAACCAAGTAGCCGAGTGAACTTGGTTACTTGGCTTCTAGATTCTCATATTCCCCCTTCGAGGCTTTGTGCCTTAGTGGCTGAATATCTACATTCTTCCTTAAATTTTTCAGGTTTTGCTCAACCGGATACGCAGCTGCAAGCTGTCCACATGCTCCCAGAATATCCCGCCCGCGATTCTTTCTTATCCTCACGTTAAGCCCATAACCTATTAAAATCCTCTGAAATAGTAGCACCCTCGCATCAGAAGGGGATTTATATGGAAGAGGCAAAGCTTCGTTAAACGGAATAAGATTCACCTTACAACTCACCCCTATGAGCAACTCTCCGAGTTCTCTGGCATCCGTATCAGAATCGTTTACACCACTGAGAAGCACATATTCAAATGTTAGAACCTTCCTATTCGGAAACGGAAACCTTTTGCTCTCTTCTACAAGCTCTTTTATAGGATATTTTCTATTTATAGGCATAATTTCATTTCTCAACTCATCCCTGGGAGCATTGAGTGATACGGAGAGATTCACGGAAATCCGCTCCCCCAATTCCTTAATTTTTGGAACCAAACCGGATGTAGATATGGTAATTTTTTTGGGTGAGAATCCTATGAAATCGGGATGTGTGAATGTTTTTAAGGCTCCTACGGTGTTGTCAAGGTTATCGAGCGGCTCTCCCATACCCATAAACACTATGTTTGTAACGGGGCGGGAACTGCGACTGTTTACATGTAGAAACTGGTCCAGGATTTCAGAGGGTTTTAGATTCCTTATCCTTCCGACCCTTCCCGTGAGGCAGAAGGTGCATCCAAGGGCACATCCCACCTGAGAAGAGATGCACAATGTAAATCTACCGCTATCGGGAATCAAAACGCTCTCTATTCTATTCCCATCCCAAAGCTCAAAGAGATACTTCCTGGTGCCGTCACGAGAAATTTGCTCCTGTATGAGGCTAAGAGACGGAATTAATGCAGAGTCCTGTAGGATCTCCCTGAAGCCTTTAGGAAGGTCGGTCATATCGTCAAATGAGGTTGCCCCTTTTTTGTAAATCCACTTCCCTATCTGACGCGCTCTATAGGGTTTTTCGCCGAGATTTGAGACAAACTCCTCCAACTCGGTCGGACTAAGATCCTTAATATTAATATTTTCCATATATTAAATTCTACAAGCAAGACCTGGAATTACCGATATTTTTCTAATTGTACGGTTCTAACACGTAAAACAAACAGCGCTCTGCTTTTCATTCCAAGAAAGCTAAGACTAAATTTTAACACTGAAAATCAAAGGGTTCAAAATTGTATTACTCCCTCTTCCACACCTACAATCGAAAACAGCTTTCCATGGTCTAGAGGAAGTTCGTTGACCTCTACGTGGTTGCTCACCTTTCTATAAACCTCAGGCGATACGAGGACTTTCCAAAGTGGAGCATCCTCGGAAATACCTCTTGCAAGAGTAATTACCTCTTTTACATTTTGAGGAATACCGGATTCAGGATAAAATGGCAGAGGCTTTTCGTCTATACCCACTTTTCCACTTATGGCGTTTTTGCCTTGAATTTTTCTTTTTCTGCTCATAGCTGCGAGAACTTGAAGAACCTCCACAGCGGCGCATATCGCCCTTAGCTCAGGTCTTTCCTGCTCGTCGGGAACATTAAAAAGCGCAACAATTTCATCCTGGAGAAGCGCATCCACAACACCGCCGTAATCCGATATTATAGAAGATGCCGCTTTTCTGTAATCAGTAAGAAAGGACGTAAAATCTGATGAATCGAGCTGAGTAGAAAGCTCTTTAAAATCCGAAATCTTTGCGACAAGAGCCGTTACCCTTCTAAGCTTTGCCTGCTCTTTGCTGTCGGAAGCAACTATAGTCGGCTGAAAGCTTTGTGGTTCTTTAACGTAATCATCCTTCTTTCTCCTCAACTGATCAACCATTTGATTGAAGCTCTCAAAAACCCTGAGCATCGTAACATCGCTGTACATTGATTCATCAATATCAAGCTTGGCTGTAAAATCCCCGCGTGAGACCCGCTTCATCGAAGTAATGAGTCTCTCATGATAGACGCTTTGATCAGAGGAAAAAAGGGAAAATGCAAATAAACAAATTCCACCAAGTACTATCCCTATTAACACGCTAATGAGGATAGAGTAAAAGGTTAAGTTTTTATTCGTAAATTCTTTAACCCCTAACATAATCGTATTGTTATCGGCATTACGAAGTTCAAATTCCTTTATTCCCTTACCTCCTTCACCACCGAAGCTTTCCTTGAGAATTCCGTTCTCATCAAGGAGTTTTAGATATGCGACATCTGGCCTCACATTCAGCACATTCTTTGCTGTCCGCGAAAAATCATTTCCTTCTTTAAAGACTGTCTCAATCTCCTTGGCTTTGTATTCCAAAACCCGGGAGGAGTAAAAAAAAGAACAAAAGATTGCAACTACGGCAGATATAACCATAACGATTAAAATCAAAATAAAGCCGCCTTTAGCGCCAAAACCTCTCATTCCGCTTGAGTCCATGTTATGGTTCCTCCTTTATCAGCTTGAAGGAATTACTCGGATAACTTTCTAAATGGATTTTTACAATAACACCCTTTCTGTAATCTTTAAATAATGATTAAATAGAGCTTTGAGTCTAATTCATAATACTGAGGAAAACTCAAGTAGTAAAGAAGGAAAAGAAGTATTGTTGGGTTTTTTATTAAATTGAAGATAATAAGGGCGTCTAATTAAGTGACCCTACAACGATGGTCTCAATTCTATTTAATCAAAATGTTATAAAATACAAATTAAACTCTGCCTATGAAAGAGTGCAAACAAAAAACATCAATATATATGAACTCGACTCTCTAAATTTATGGACAGATGTACCTAATTGGATAAAGGTTCCACGTTTATCTTAGTTCTGTTCTTGCTAAACCTCTCAAACTTTACTGTTCCATCAACAAGAGCAAATAAAGTGAAATCCCGTCCAAGACCTACGTTTTTCCCCGGATGAAACTTGGTTCCTCTCTGTCTTACAAGAATATTGCCCGATTTTACAAACTCTCCTCCAAATTTCTTAACACCTAACCTCTTACCCTCACTGTCCCTTCCGTTACCTGTGCTTCCTCCCGCTTTTTTATGAGCCATTCTGCCACCTCCTAGCTTTCAATACCTGTTATCTCAACCCGAGTATAAGCCTGACGATGTCCGTTCTTTCTTCTATATCCTTTTCTTCTCTTAAACTTGAATATGATTAACTTTTTCCCCTTCTCCTCATTGAGAATTTTACCCTTAACTATAGCGCTAGTAACAAGAGGAGAGCCTACTTTGACGGCACCTTCGTTATCAGAAACCATCAAGACTTCACCGAATTCTACTGCATCACCACTTTTCCCGGCAATTTTCTCTACTTTTATAACATCTCCCGCCTTTACTCGATACTGCTTTCCGCCCGTTCTAATGACTGCCTGCATTTCTAAAACCTCCCAATATAAAAAACAGATAATTGTTGCCTAATTTCTAGTTGATTGTCAAATTTGCAGTAACAAATGAATGGCTATGAGTTAAGAGTTAAAAGCTATTAGATAGTTCCAACTCTTGATTTTTCATTCATCACTCTTCACCTAATTTATCCAATTGAAATACCGAAATCGGGGCGTACTTTGAACCCCCGGGATTAAGCACACTTTTCATAACAGCAATCTCCGATATGAAAAAAGGAATACGCCGTGGAACCGGAAAAGACCCTTTTAATCTTGCCTTACCTCTTATCCTGCCCACCGTTATGTGGGGGAAAAAGGAACGATCATCCTTCGTAAAACCCAACCCTTCGAGTCTTTCTTCTATTTCACTCTGAAGTTTTAAAAGCTCCTGGTCACCAGTTAAGCCTATAAATAGAACACGAGGATTTTTTAGATTTGGAAACCCCCCAAATCTAGCAATTTCCATATCGAAAGGGGAATATATACTAGCTGCTTCTCTAATATTATTTCCTATTTCCTCTACCTTCGACTCCTCAACCTCTCCTAAAAACTTAAGGGTGACATGTAACTTTTCGTAGCTCTCCCATTTGACTCCCTCCCAATGAGATTTTATCTCATCCACGTACCTACCAATCTCAAATTTTATCTCCTGAGGAATAAATGCAGCGATAAAAACCCTCAAGCCTAACTCTCCAGGTCGAACTAAAGTGAATGTAGCGGAGGTTTTTAGTCCTCTATTTTGAGGGTGTCATTCCCGGATGTTGGTGTCAGACAGATCCTTCAACTAGGCTGGACTGACCCGCCAGATATTGGTAGAACAGACATTCTTGTCTGTTATTTCCAGGTATGACAACTATTGAATCCTAAAGAATTCCGCTACCAATTCTACTATGTCTAACATATCTTAGTTTCCACGAACAATTAAACCGAATATAAAACCGATACGGTTTTGTTAATTCTCAATCGCCAAGCAAAACGGACACTTAATTGGGCTTCTTCTTATCTTCTTTCCATTAGAATGATAAGCAGAGATTTTAAAATGGAAATCGTTAAGCGTCCCTGAAATAGTACCGTCCTGGTTTTCCCCCCAGCGCACCGACCTTTGATTATCGTTTATCGCAATAATCATATGAACCTTTCCAGTCTCCATACCATTTATATCGAGGGGACTTGGCGTTGGAATTCCCTTAAGCGTGCCATATTGCGGATGAGAGTGAAAGTCACCCACAATCTCGAGTTTATCAAACTTGGGGAGGACATTTCCAATTCGATTATGCCTCGCATGGTTCGGAGATACGCCATTTCTCATCCTTTTTGCACTCTGATAAGCTACGGTGTATTCGACAATGAACCTGTCTTCCAGCTTATACCCAAGAAGAAGTCCAAGGCATTCTTTTTTATACACTTCTATTGAGCTTAAAATAAGTCCCATGAATGCTGATTCGGAAAGAAATACCTTCAATTATTAAACTCCCAAAGTTTATAAACCAGGAATTGCTTGAAGTCCGTTTATTAGAAATCCCTACCTCAGATAGAAAGAAAACCTGGAAAATTGTAAAGACTTTTTCCCTTATTATCAAGAAAAAGCAGTAAAATGAGTATAGATTATAAGCAAAATGGCATGTAACTGACTTATATTATTTATTTTTTCGATTTAAGTTAGAGATAAATTGCCTGCACTGACTGTCTCTCAAACAGACATGGCATATCAGACTGCAGCAACTCACTACAGACTCCAATAATTCTAGAAATGATTCACAATCTCAGTCGTCCTCAAAGATTGGCTAAAGAAGGGCTAGACCACAATTGGAATAAATTAGTGATTTCTGTAGTATGTTATAAATTCAGTTTACTTGCACCAGGTCGGGAATGTCTTGCCTCCGCCTCTTGTGAGTTGAAGCTGGTTCTGTCCGTTTAGATACATTATATATATTTCCTTCGCTCCACTTCTTGAGGAAGAGAAGGAAATATAATGCCCGTCCGGTGACCAGGATGGGTTCTCATTTCTTCCTGACGACCACGTGAGTCTCTGCTCATCCGATCCGTCAGGGTTTACGGTAAAAATATTCGCTTCGCTTCCCTCCACCCTTACATAGGCTATTCTATTAATGCCAATATTCGGAGACCAGGACGGGTCGGTATTATAGCTCCCTGTAGATATTTTTCTTACATTCGTACCGTCAGAATTCATTACATAAACCTGAGGAGATCCGGATCTATCAGAAACGAATGCAATCTGCCTTCCATTAGGAGACCAGGTAGGAGAAACCTCTATTGCACGAGTGCCGGTAATATTTACTGCCCCCTTACCACTTGCATTTGCAACAAAAATATCGCCGTTTGAGCTATAGGCTAATTTGCTTCCATCCGGAGACCACTCGGCACTCTGATCTAATCTGAAACCGCGAGTAAGCCTTGTTTCTTTTACACTCGGTACGAGATTAAGGACGTACAGGTCCTGATCCCACACCTTATCGGAATTAAAAACTATCTTTGTCCCATTAGAAGAACAATTTGGTGAGAGAAGAAGAGCCCGGTGGTTTGTAAGTTTCCTTATGGCGTAGCCATCATAGTCCATTATATATAGGTCTCTATTTTGATTGGCGCCTGAAACAAAAACGATTTTTGAAGTAAAAAAACCATCTAGCCCAGTAAGCTGCTTCATAACCAGACCTGCAAATCTGTGAGCGGCTTCTCTAACTTTTCCCGAAGTAGCTTCATAGGACCTTCCAAGAAGGGCCTTTTCCCTGGCAATATCAAATAGCCTTACATCAATTTTTATTGTATCTCCTATGGATTGATACTCACCCTTGACAAGTGCTTCTCCACCGGCATTGAAAAACGCTTGAAAATTTATATTTCCAAAGCTATCCAAACCTACACCTCCACCCCCACCCACATCAAAAAGCCCGGTATTAATTAAATCATTCCTGAGAACCTGAACAAATTCGGTTGCTCTCCGGTCTCCAGTACCTAAAGTGGAACCAGTTAGGTCCGGTATAAAAATAGAAATCTTGTCTATAATGGGCCCCTGAATAGGGGGCACAATGATCTGAGCAAAAAGGGCAACGGAAGAAACCATGATTATAGCTAATGTTAGAATTAATACTTTGTACCTCATTATTTTCTCCGGCTAAGAATTAGAAATTTTACCTTTTATGGCTTGTAAGTAACTAAACTAACAAAAGTTATATAAGGTTACGCTAATTATGGGTTTTAGGTCACTTTTTCTCAAATCTATCAAGACTTTTATTCTTCGAGTTCTACGTTCCAGTAGGATACATCAACAAAGCTTAAGAACGGCTCCCACTCCTTATACCTTACAGCTTTCACATAAAGATTGGAAAACGGGTCCCAATTGGGCTTTTTAGGTTTGTTTATAAGCCTCATCTTGGCTTCCTCAGGGGTTCTTCCGCCCTTCTTCCGGTTACAAACTCCGCAGCTACATACGACATTGTCCCAAATACTCTTTCCCCCAAGAAACCTTGGCACCACATGATCTATTGTGAGATCACAGCGTGGGAATTTCTTGCCGCAGTACTGACATAGTCCGGCATCTCTTCTGAATATGTTAATGCGGTTAAATTTTGCCTCCTTTCTCGGCATTCTGTCATATCTTATAAGCATAATGACCCGCGGAATTCTGATTACTCTGCTTACAGTTCTTATAGCATCTTCATCCTTAACGGATGTAATGTCCGCCCAGGATTCAAAATCGAACGTTTTATAATCCCCGCCCACGGCTTTTGCAACACCCCCGTAGAGCATGACAAAAGCCCTTTTTACATTTGTTACCGTTATAGGAACAAAATAACGGTTAAGTACCAAAACCGGTGAGGATAACATGATGACTAGAGAATCTACCTATTTTTACAGGGTACTGCAAGTTTAAAATCAATCAGGCACATTGAATTAACACCCTATTAACAATTAAAATATCATAAGAGCACTTAAACGAAAGCCTTAATCAACATCTCAAGATGATTGGAAAGTGATTAATCTATCATTTAATTATGTATAACCTTCAGTTAAATTATCTTACTCAAATGTGGAGAGCAATCATGGATAATCTCTTTGTGATGTTTATTTTTCAGGTGATTCTCTGGATTATTCTTTTCTTCTTGATTTTCTACCTTAGAAAGAAAGATTCTGAAATCAGAAGAGATCTCAAACTTTTAAAAGAGGCTTGGGAGAAAAAAAAGAGAGGAAGCTAAATGTACCCGGAACTATTTAGAATTGGAGATTTTGTAATCTCATCTTTTGGAGTAATGGTGGCAATTGCGTTCCTTGTCGCCTACTGGATTTCATCGCTTGAATACAAAAGGAAAGGACTCGATGAAAAACTCCTTAGCAATGTCTTTGTTGCCGCAATGGTTGGCGGAATAGTCGGAGCAAAGATCCTTTATCTATTCGAGAACGTTCCGATACCGGAAATTATAAGAAACCCAATCCCTCACCTCTTCTCCAGAGGCGGTCTTACTTTCTACGGCGGATTTTTCGGAGCGGTGCTACTTGTATGGATTATCTCCCTTACGAGCAAAGTGGGTTTATGGAAAATTCTAGACGGTCTCGCGCCAGGACTTGCTATAGGGCACTCTATCGGGCGCATAGGATGCCTCCTTGTAGGAGACGACTACGGTGTTCCATCGGACCTCCCGTGGGCGATGGCTTTCCCAAAAGGACTGCCTCCGACAACCGAAAGAGTGCATCCGACACAGATTTATGAAACCATCCTGTTGGGAATTTTATTTGTCCTTCTTTGGAAAGTCCGAAAAAAGCAAGCACCAGACGGATGGCTTTTTTCTATGTTTTTAATACTGGCGGGAATTGAAAGGTTTCTTATAGAGTTCATAAGGTCAACCAGCCCAAGCCCCATCCACGGCCTCTCCCTTGCTCAGGTTATTGCGCTTGGTCTTATAATCGTTGGAATAATAAAACTCGTTCAAGTTCGCGAGTTAAAGGCAAAGGTTAAAAAAGGTAATAAGTAAGTAAGAATAATTGTAGCGGCAACCTTTAGGTTTCCATCTAAGGAGAGTTGAAAAATGGAGGGCTAAAGCATAGTAATCAAGAATTATTCTGTCGGACAATGTAAGTACTATTTTCACCCTCTCTCAAAATTCTCAAGGCAGTCACTCCTAGTGCTTCGATACCTCAGAGCCCGTCCTGAATACCAAAGCGAAGGAATAAACTCCCCGAAGCAATCTCACAAAAGGTGTCATTCCGAACCCTGTCCAGCAAGTCGAAGGAGCTGTGAGGAATCTTCCTGGTTTTCAGGATTTCTCAAACGCTAAGATTTCTCCCTCCGGTCGAAATGACAGGAGGAACGGTCAATACGACAGTCTCATTTGTCATTCCGAACCCTGTCCCGAACCCTTCGGCGGAGCCTGCACTGAGAGAATCGAAGTGCTCAGGGTAAACTCCTGTGAGGGAGCTTGTGAGGAATCTTGTTGGTTTCAGGATGACACGAGGAACGATCGAATGACAGTTACTTTATAGGAATTATTAAACTAGGTGAGACTTAGCTCCACATTGTCATTTAATCACCGGCAACAAGCGAAGTTCCTCTATACTTCATAGTCTTCGTCCGACTCGCCGTATTGAGGAGGAGCATCTCCGACTGACTCAACAACCAACGGATACTTTTCTTCGTTATCGGACGATTCGACTCCTTTGAGTTCAACAATAAAACGCCACTCGTCGCCATAATCAAAGAGAAATAGCATTTTCTTCTCTATCTTATCGAAAACTTTTTTTACTCTGGTTCTCTCTACACCTTTATGTTTACTCTCTTCTCCAATATCAGCGAACAATTCATAACCCTCATCTGAATCAGTCCATCTTTCAAGATTGTTATAAAAACCGAAACAATGGTCGAAATAAAAATCGAAACTATTTATTATGGCTTCTGCTAATCTATACAAAGTAAACTCTTCAGGAATCGCTAAAACTCTATAAGGCTGTCCTTTAACTCTACCGTGCCAATCGCTCAAAGTAGCCTTTATCAGATATATCCTTTCGCCTTGTTTTGCTCTGCGCTTTCTCATTCATATTACCTTTTTAGAAAACAGTGTAAGCAAAATCTTCAAAAATTCCAACTCTGTATTTCTTTGCCAACCCAACTAATTCTAATAATAAAGCTAAAGGGTTTATTCCGTTAGAGTTGAAACTCGCATAGCAAAATGTGTAAGAGTCTTTTATAGCAAAAAAATTAGCCGTTGACATCAAATCCAGGAGGTACAATAATAGGATAGTTAACTATAAGTAGTGCTTTTCACGGCATATTTTATAGTAATCTAGAGTGTAGTTATCGAAGAACATATTTTTATGGGGTGAAACATTCATGAGTAAATTCAAAAATATCCTCACGGATTCAATAGATGCGATCAAAAACAAGGCGAATGAAGTAGTTGAGAAAAATCCAGAAATAGTTAATAAGGCAAAGAAGTTAGCTTCTGATGTACACAAGAAATATGTAGAAAGTGGCGCGGAGGAAAAAGTTGACATTTTTACAAACAAATCCTCCGAGAAACTTGATGAAATAAGCGGCCATGCAATGTATAAACTTGTTGAGGAGAGATTAGCTGAACAAGACCGGTTCAATGACCTTTTGGCAACTAAACTGCACGAAGCTTTAGAACGTATCTCAGAGCTTGAACGGAAATTGTTACAAAAATCAAAGCAGAGTTGAAACGATGACTATTAAAGAATTCTACGATATATACTCAAGTAGTCAGACACAAAGCATTAGAACGATTTGTGGTAGGTGGGAGAAAGAAGAACAGTTAGACAAACTTCTGCAAACGCCTATAACAACTAGTGTAGTCCTTGGTGACCTCATGGCCGGTGACGGTCTCAACGATCAAATATCCTCTGATCTACTTGATGGTTTCAGTAAGCTAATGGAGAATAAAGCCGATTCCTATGATGAGGTACGCAGCATTTTACTTAGTAAACTTCATGATGGAGATAGCTCAGTCTTCGGGATGATCAACAAAATCAAAGGGCAAATTGGAGAGAATCAATTTATACAAGTAGCTAAAGCTGAAGGTCTAAGCGCACGACTTGCAGACTTAGGTAATCAGGAAGGTTACGACGTTGCAATTGATCATGCTGATGGTACGACCCGGTATATCCAAGTAAAAATGTACGGTGATGCTGCTGGTGTAGTCGAGCACATACAGAAAGTCAATCAGAAACTAGCTGAAGGAGTAGTGATTTCGGATGGAGATCGTGCAGTTAGAGCAATAGATTTTGCTGTACCCGCAGACATTTCAGAAGAAGTAAGAGCACAAGCGGCGGAACTCGGAATAGAAGTGAATGTCTTACCTATCCCTATGACCGCCCATGAAGCAAGAGAGATTGTTCAAGAAGGATTCGATAATATAGGCCCAGAGGCTTTATCAAATCTCTTTGGACAATTGTTCGGAGCAATGGTAACTGTTGCAGTTATACATAGTTTGGTTAATGCATTTCTATTGTACAAAGAAGCCAAAACTGCGGATCAATTTTTACCAGATACTATAGAAGAAACTGTGATCTCTACAGGAGCGATCGCAACAGGTATGAGCCTAGAACTTCTTTTGAATCAGATTTCTATGATTGGTGGTCCGCCAACATATGCCCTTGTTCTTTGCACTTCAATTGCTACAAGGGGTGTTCTTAAACGGTTGGCAAAAAGACAAGATTACATTTCGTGGCTAAGAGCACAAAATGCGTACTTGCAGAGTCTCAATAATCAACTAGAAGCAACTAGTTAGAAATTAAAACACCTCTCGTAATCGTGGAAAAAGAAGCATGATAAGTTTTAAAAGTCAGCTTGTTTGTAAAAGTCAACATTTGTTCTATCAGACAGTGTTAGCATAAGTTGCATATTCTGGATAAACTTCTAAAACTGTCATTCTGAGCCGAAGGCGAAGAATCTCCGTGTTATGAGATGCTTCACTTCGTTCAGCATGACAACCAAGATCCTTCGCGGAGTTTATCCTGAGGTATCGAGGGGCTCAGGGTAACAAAAAGGTAAGAGAAATCTTAGGTATCTTATTAAACTAAAACAAACATGAAATTCACCAAATACGACCTTATCCTATCAGTTATCTCAGGCGTTTTGTTTCCCATTGCATTCACAATTCCTTATGCGGGAATTATTTCTTGGTTTCTGCTTATTCCCTTTTTTATGGCGATAGAGAATAAATCCCCTTGGAATGCTTTCAGGCTGGGCACCCTAACAGGGACTATCGCAAATGCCCTAGGTTTTTACTGGCTTATAGGAACGATCAATAGATTCGGTGGATTTCCGTATCCAATCAGCTTTATGTTCCATATACTGCTAAGCCTTTACTCTGGCTTATTATTTGCAATATTTGCCTATATAACAACAAAGCTTGGTCTTTTTAGAAGACCGGGATTGCTTTCGGCTCTACTTATCGCGGCCGTCTGGACATCAATCGAGTTTCTTTTCCCCTTCCTTTTCCCATATGGAATCACAAACTCTCAGGCAAACTATATTCCCTTAATACAGATATTTGATTTGTTCGGAATGTACTCACTCAGCTTTCTGATCATTCTTGTAAATGTAACACTCATGCGGGTGATAAAAAAACTGTCAGAGCAAAGTCCAACACCAAGCTTAGAGATTCTAACATCGCTTGTACTGATTGCCCTGACAATCACCTACGGCTTCTGGAAAATAAATGTAGAGAATAAAAGAATAGCAGAAGCTCCAAAAATCAAGGTCGGAATTGTGCAGGCTAATTTTGACTTTTTTGAGAAGAACGAAAACAATGAAGACGTAGTCTCTAAACGACACAGGTTAATGTCAGAGCCCCTAGGTTCGCCGGACTTAATAGTATGGCCTGAGACGGCAATTCAAGCCTGGATCCCTATGTCTTCAAAGTTTCTCGTCAACGACGGTGAAATAGTCGTCCCCGAAATAAAAGGTACATATTTTCTGGTAGGAGGACTATCCTATAACATCAACAAAATAAACCAGGATAAAATATCCGACGAGGACATAGAGAGATTCAACACTGCGTTTCTTACCGACTCTCGGGGAAGAATACTCGGAAGATACCATAAGATTAAACTCCTTCTCTTCGGAGAGTATCTGCCGTTTGTAAACTATATTCCCGCCCTAAAAAAAATTAGCCCGGCCACAGGGGACTTCACTCCGGGGAATGAGCTTAACTTGTTTGAAATAAAGGAAAAAGGTATAAAGATCGCCCCTCTTATCTGCTATGAAGATATAATTCCTTCATTCAGCAGAAAACTCGTCAAGAAGGGTGCTAACCTGATTGTAAATTTAACCAACGACGCTTGGTTTGGAAGATCCTATGAACCCTATCAACATCTCGTCGTCTCCGTAGCAAGAGCGGTTGAAACAAGACTCTATCTCGTAAGAGCAACGAACACAGGCGTAAGCGCTGTAATTGACCCTTTGGGAAGAGTAGTTGCACAAACGGAGATATTTAAACAGGCAACTCTTGAAGAAGAAGTCGGAATTATGAATGGAGACAAAACGCTCTATACAAGAATAGGGAATGTTCTTCCCTGGGGATGCCTGGCATTTTGGGTAGGTTTTGCGGTGGTGACAAGATTAAGAAGAACCATTTAGCCACAAATTGACACAAGTAAGCACAAATAGAAACAGATAATGATGCAAGACACAAGATAGATAAATCGTGCATCCTGCATCCTGTATCATGCATCCTATTCATTTTCATTTGTGGCCAAGCAATCACGAAGAAAGAACCTCGCGTAAAGCCCTGAGAAAATCGTTGTTCTCGTTTGGTGTTCCAATAGTTACACGCAAGCAGTTCTCTAGTCTTCCTGGAGAATTAAAGTTTCTTATCAGCACCCCTTTTTCCATAAGTCCTTTAAAAACTCCGTCTGCATCTTCTACTCTAAACAGAATAAAATTTGCATCGCTTGGGAACGCTTTGACTCCATTCAAAATTTTAAGTTCTCGATAAACCCTGCCCCTCTCTCTGTTTATCAACTGTATACCTTCAGTTACAAATCCCACTCTGTCCAGAACTACTTCCGCTACTCGTTGACTGAGAGAATTCACGTTATAAGGAAGACGCACTTTATTTATTTCCCTTATAAGTTCAACTCTTCCAAAGAGGATGCCTAACCTTATACCTGCAAAACCGACCTTTGACATGGTTCTAAGGACTATAAGATTTTCATATTGTTGAATGAGTGGGAGAAAACTCTTTCCGGAAAAATCGCAGTACGCCTCATCCAGGACTACTACCCCGCTTGAATGCTTAAGAATCTCAAAAATCCTGTCGTCAGAAAACCGGTTTCCCGTGGGATTATTGGGTGAGGCAAGAAAAACCAGATCAGGATTTCTCGTTCTTATTTCTTTTATCATAGACTTAACATCAATATCAAATCCATCATCGAGCTCCACCGGAATAGGCTCCAGTCCGAGAGCAATGCTTGTTATTCTAAACATTGAAAAAGTTGGTACCGGATAAAGCACCCTACCCGTTCCACCTGAAAAAGTCGTCATAAGCATTTCTATAAGTTCGTCAGACCCGTTTCCTAAGATAATCCCATCCAAAGGGAAATCGGTTATTTTTGAAATCTTTTCTCTTAACATCCTAGCCTCGGGGTCGGGATACCTGTTTATGGGAATTTCCTTTATCTCCAGAATAACCTTTTCCAGAACCTCTTTGGGTAGAGAAAAAGGGCTTTCATTTCCATCAAGCTTAACCCGACATTTAAAATGAGGCACGGAGTAAGGAGAAAGCTCTCTTATGCCTTCTTTAACCCTGAATTTCACGAGGTTTGTATATTGAGCTTCGGATTGTCCGCCACTCCTCGAAGCGGGCTTCCCTGTTATCTGTTCCTCAATTTCACTCACACATTCATTGCAAATCCTTGCGCCTTTCCCCTTAAAAACCATTCTTGCCCCCCCTTGCTCCTTTTTACAAAAAGAGCATTCTCCACCTCCCTCAAATACTTCGCCTATACTGAACTCATCCAGAATTTCTTTTACGAGTTTGAGACACTCGAGGCAGATAGAAGCCTCTCCTTTTTGAAAAACCGTGTCACTTTCCCTAGATGAAAGATCGCAGAATGAACATCTTGCTTCCAAAATAATCTACCCCTTAATCATGCTTTCCTAACAAGGCAACATAAAAAAGTTTAAGCCAGTTCACTTTTTATATTTAACCAAAGCTGCTCTATGTATCCATCAAATTTAATGGCGAGCCCAGTGAAGAATGAAGAGCCAAGAGTTTCAATAAGGAATGTTGTTCTTAACCTTTCGTTCCTGGCTATTCATTTCTTATTAATTATGCGAGAGCAACCAGGTAATCTTCATTATTCTTAATAAGCCCGATTCTACCTAAAATCATTCAGCCCATAATGAAAGTCGTTTTATCCTTTTAAAATCTTTTACGTTTCTTGTGGCAATATCCAGATTATGGGCAAGAACTATGCCTGCAATTAAAATATCTCTTATCCCAATTAACTGCCCTTCTTGCCTGAGTTCTCTATAGATTCTTACTGCTTCATTACTACTTAATTCATCAAAAGGAATAATTTTAAAACCCAGAAGGCACTCCTCTATTATTTCTCTTTCTTCGGCTGTACTTGCCCCACAAAGAAGCTCAAACCTACTAATGTATGTAGTGCATGGCTCATACCGTGTTATTATTAGTGAAAAAAGCTCAGCCCCAGGCAATCGCCCCCTCAGGTGATCTATTATTAAATCAGTATCTACGCAGACTGGATTTTCCATCTCGAAAACGTTTCCTTTACCTCTTGAACCCTTTTTTCAAACTCTTCGTTATCAAGTGCCCCCCTAGTTGAAAGCACTCTTCTTATGACCTCTTCTCTATTTTCCAAGTTTATACCTTTCTTTCTCAAGTATTCTTTTAGAGCCTCGTGTATTATATCAGTCATGGTGACTCGTTTCCTTTTCTCTTTGCTCAATTTAGCTGCCAAATCAGCAATATGTTCTTTTATCTCTTCGCTAAGATATATAGTTGTCTTTTCCATGAATTAAATTTGACATATTGCCATATATATGTCAAGTATAGTAAAAAGGGCTAGATTAGTAAACCTGTACCAAACTAGCATTAAACACCTTTAGTGCTAATAAATAGTTGTCTACATATCACCCATCAAATCTAGCTTTAACCGAGAGCGCATGAGCCTCGAGTCCTTCACTATAGGCAAGGTTTATAACTGACTGTTGGAGTTCTTTAAATCCACTCTCAGAAACTGATATTAAACTAGGCATTCTCAGGAAATCATAGACGCTGAGCGGTGAAGAGAACCTGGCAGCACCGCCTGTCGGAAGCACGTGGCTTGGACCTGCAACATAGTCCCCAAATGCCTCAGTAGACATGGAACCCAGAAAAATCGCCCCTGCATGCTTTATATTGGGAAGAATCGCTTTCGGGTTTTCTACACAGAGTTCGAGGTGCTCAGGAGCAACCGCATTTGCTATTAAAACAGCGTCCTCAAGGCCATCAACAACAAGGATTTTTCCCTGGTTTCTAACAGCCTCTTTTGCAATCTCCCTTCTATCAAGGGTTTTTAATCTCATTGTAACCTCATAATTTACCATTTTCGCAAATTCGAGTGAATTCGTTACAAGAACGGGAACCGCCATCTCGTCATGTTCGGCCTGGGCTAAAAGGTCCGCTGCTATCCGCCGGGCTGGCGAACTTCCATCCGAGATTATCAATACCTCGCTTGGCCCTGCAATCATATCAATGTCCACAGCTCCAAAGACGAGTTTTTTTGCCATGGTTACATAAATGTTGCCGGGTCCCACTATCTTATCTACTTTTGGAATTGACCGAGTTCCAAAAGCCAGCGCGGCAACAGCCTGTGCACCCCCTACCTTATAAATAGTGTCTACACCGGCCATGGAAGCGGCAATTAAGACTGTGGGATTTATCTCACCGTTGGGACAAGGGGTAACCAAAATAATTTCTTCAACACCGGCAACCTTTGCAGGAATTGCAGTCATAAGAACCGTAGAGGGATATGCAGCCTTACCGCCGGGGACATAGATTCCAACTCTTTCAATAGGTCTTATAAGCCAGCCGAGTTCATTCCCCAGAGAATCCGTAAATGTTTTCTCCTGCGGAAGCTTCTTTTCCTGATAATCCCTTATTCTCTCTGAAGCGAGCGCAAGATTCGACTTTATTTCTTCAGGGACGAGTGACTTTGCTTTTTCAATTTCTTTATCAGAGACTTTGACCGTTCTTCGAGAAAGCTCCAGTCTATCAAATTTCTTTGTGTACTTAAATAGAGCCCCATCGCCGTTTTTTCTTACGTCCTCTACTATTTTTCTAACAGACGACTCGATACGAGGGTCGAAAAGAGACGTTCCCCTTCTCAGTCCTTTTAGTCTTTTTTCTAGATTTTTCTTTTTAAGCTGGATTATTTTCAAGATGAAAGAGGATTATACACAGCGGAAAAAAAGAAGCAAAAACCTTGTTGAATCACTCTTCGGCAGGCTTCGGAATGGAGGAGAGAAGTTCTATTATTCAATCCCAAATTGTTTTAGCTTCCTGTAAAGGGTATCTCTTGAGATTCCAAGAATCTCAGCCGCTTTTGATTTATTCCCTTGAGATTCACGAAGCGCCTGCTCAAGGGCAAACTTCTCAAGCTTCTCTAGTGAAAGAAGCATATGCTCGGAGGCTTTTTTCTCTTGCCATAGGGGATGAGCTTTTAAGTCCTTCTCTATTATAGTCTCCTTATCGTGAGGGGATACTGCAATTATGCCCTCTAACAAGTTTTCTAATTCTCTAATATTTCCCGGAAAATCATGCCGGTAGATTGATGCAAGCACGCCTTCAGATACACCTTTTATATTCCTGGAGTACTTCTGATTGAGCTTCTTTATAAAATGTTCTATGAGCAGCGGAATATCCTCCCTCCTCTCTCTGAGCGGGGGGAGTTCTATCACTACCACTGCAAGCCTGAAGAACAAGTCCTCTCTTAAGTATGTATTCTTAAGCTCCTCTATAGGACGATTGCTTGCGGCTATCACCCGTGTATCAACCGGAATTTCAGTCACGTGTCCTATCGGTCTTACTCTGTTTTCTTGAAGAACTCTGAGCAGTTTTACCTGAAGGTCTTTTGGCATCTCTCCTATCTCATCAAGGAAAATCGTCCCTCTATTGGCTGCTGCAAAAAGACCATCATGGTCTCTTACAGCTCCGGTAAAAGACCCTTTCTTATACCCGAACAACTCTGATTCCATCAGTTCTTTGGGGATTGCGGCACAGTTTACCGCTGTAAAAGGCTGGCTGCTTCTCCCGCTCTTTAAATGTATAGACTTTGCCAAAAGCTCTTTCCCCGTGCCTGTCTCTCCGATGAGAAAAACAGAGGCATCGGTGCGTGCCGCTGCAGAGGCCTTCTCAAAAACTCTTTTCATCACCTGGGAGCCGCTTATAATCTGGTCAAAACCATACTTTTCAGAAACTATTTCCTGAAGCTCACTTATTCTGTTTTCAAGTTCATATGCCTTTGTGATTATTTCCAGTTTTTTTAATAGAACATCCTTGTCAAAGGGCTTGGTAATAAAATCAGTGGCTCCACGCTTTATTGCCTCAACAGCGGTCGGCACGGTGCCATGTCCGGTAATCATGATTACGTCAATCTCAGGGTGAATGCCTTTAATCCTTTCAAGCAACGTGAAACCGTCCATCATCGGCATGACAAGGTCTAGAAGAGCCACATTTATGTCGTGAATAGCTGAAGCTTTTTCGATGGCCTCATTGCCAGAAAAGGCTGTAATTACCTCGTACTTTCTCCTTTCGAGAAGCTCCTTTACGGCACTTACCAACTCTTCATCGTCGTCAACAACAAGCACTTTGAACCTACGCAACCTCTTTCCCCTCCTCATGAATTGGAAGTCTTATCCAAACAATAGTTCCCAAGCCCTCCGTGCTTTCTAAATTGATTTCCCCCCCGTGGTCTTGAATAATCCTCTTGGCAACGGAAAGCCCAAGACCTGTCCCTTTACCTGCGGGCTTAGTCGAAAAAAATGGCTCGAAAACAAACGGAATAATGTCCTCTGAAATTCCCGTTCCTGTATCGGACACTACTACTTCTATCTGCTCCTCAGGAATCCTTTTAGAGACAGATATTGATAGCTTTCCGCCTTCCGGCATTGCATCCACAGCATTCATCATTATGTCCATAAACACGAGTCCGAGCAGGTTGCCGTCGGCTAACACAGTCAAATTCTCATCCAAAGACAACTTAAGCTTAATTCCCTGCCTCTTAAGGAGAGGCTTTATCATTTCTGCAGCTTCCTCAAGGAGAGAGGAAACATTGTCCGGGAGTCCTTCCTTTTCGGGCTTGGCTGCAAACCTTAGGAGTCTTTGCATCACCTTCTGGCCGTAAAATACCTGCCTTTCAACTGAAACAAGCTTTTCCATAAGGTCCTCATGTTCCGGAACTCTTAGAATGTCTTCTTTCAGCATTTGAACCCTAAGGAGCATGGACGCAAGAGGAGTTCCCATGTGATGGGCAACTCCCTCTGCCATCCTTCCTATTAATTGAGCTTTTTCAAGTTCTATTAGTTTATTCCTTAAACCAACCCTCTCTCTTATATCTCTTATAGTTTCAATAAACCGGCTACCATCTCCGTCGGCCACATACACCAATCCCACACTCACAGGAATCCTTTCACCATTTGCTAGAATTTTTTCCATATCATAATCTAATAATCTGCTTCCTTCCTTTACACTCTTAAGCTTATCAGAGAAGCTAGTCTTGTCTTCGGGCGGTATAATATCCCAGATGGTTTTAAGTTCCTTTTTACCATTACCACAAAATAACCTTTCACTTTGTTTATTGACTGTAATTACCCGGCCATGCTCATCATAGACTAAAATTGCATCAGTTGTGTTATCCATAATAGCCTTTAGCCTTTCCTCACTTTCACGCTGCACCTCATAAGCAAGCTTACGCTCGGTGATGTCTACGATAGAACTTAGAATCAAAGCTCCTTTTGCAGTCTGTATGGGATTGAGACCAATCTCGACAAGAAATTCACTTCCATCCTTACGCAGCGCAAATAAATCCCGACCCGTTCCCATAGGTCTAGCGCTCGGGGCATCATGGAAACCCATGCGGTATTCAGAATGCTTTCTCCGGAAGCGCTCGGGAACTAGAATCTCGACTGACTGTCCTAATAGCTCTTTTCTGTCGTATCCGAACAGTTTCTCTGTCTGAGAGTTGACGAGAACGATTTCACCCCTCTCATTCGCCACAACTATTCCATTTGGGGCCGACTCTATGACGAGTTGAAAGCTCTCCTCAGCTCGTTTACGTTCAGTGATGTCCTCTACCGTCCCCACATAATACAAAGTACCCCCGTCCACTCCTCTAGCCACTCTTGCGTTTTCTCGAACAAAAATTACAGTTCCATCAAGCTTTGTCCATTCTGATTCTAAACCTCTAATCTCACCCTCTTTCTCGATGAGTTCCTTGAATTGACTGCGCGTATAACTGGGTCCAAATCCTTCACTATTCTCTAAGTTATGTGATGCTAACTCCTCAAAAGAAGAACATCCCAGCATTTGGATTAATGCAGGATTAGCCATAATAATGCTACCATCCGAAGTTGTGCGATAGAGTCCTAAGGGAACATAGTTAAAGAGGTTCCCATACTGTTCTTCCTTTTCTATAAGGGCCTTTTCCGCCCGCCTGCGCTCGGTGAATTCGGATTGCAGTGTTTGTTTGGCTTTTGTCAGTTCGCCAGTCCTTTCCCTAACCCTTAGTTCTAACTCGCTATGCGCTCTGAGCAACGCCTCTTCCATCCGCTTCTGTTCTGTAATATCGAGCATGGCTACTCTTATATTTCCGGGGTTATTACCGATATCGAACATGGCTTTGCCCTCTAACCGGGCATAGAATTTTGATTGATCCTTTCTTAACATCCTTAGCTCACAAATATGTCGAGTTGTAGTTTCGAGAAGCTTTCTTTTGCATGAATAGAACACGTCGTAGTACTCTTTGTCCACATACTGGGAAAAGGCACATCTGATCAGATTATTTCTTTCTACACCCAGTAAAGAGGCTCCCGTAAGGTTTACTTCTAGAATAATACCCTTTTCACTTAAGGTGAAATAGCCAATTGGAGCAAATTCATACAGGTCAGCGTACCTATTGCGTGATTCCTGAAGTTCCAGTTGTGCCCTGCGAAGCTCCTCGTTTTGCGCCTCAAGTTCAGTTTGCTGCACCTGCAGTTCGTGTATCAGCCTCTTAACATCGGTATTTGACAGGTCGTCTAACTTTTCAGATTTTCCCGTTAATAAACTCCGGGCACGCTTGCGGGGATTATATTCCTTATGCTTAGTTTGATCCTGCTTTTTCCTCATTTTGGTTTAATCCAAAAGAATATATATTCATAGTTATTATATTCGGCATTGGTTTGTTACGGAAGGTTACCACTCTCATCTACCCTTTTATTAGAGGTCAGCTAAATTTGAATTTTAATTATCCTTATGATGCGTTCACTCGAGAAACACTCAATTTAGCTTCCCACTCAATCACTTTATGAGCTTAACATCTCCATAATCCGCTCACAAGGCAAGCACAAATACCATATTTATGCTACATCATAAATATGGTTATAAAATTCGAATCTCCCTTGCCAATCCTTAAGGTCATAAGATGCTACCACTAGGTCTCTACACCCCTTGGCATGTTCGTCACTTATATAACGCCTGAGCACAGCCTCAGGTTTGAAGCCAAAATGATCGAGGATCCTCATAAAACTCTTATTGTCGACTGCATATCGCACAATGACCTTTTCAAAGCCGTGAACCAAGCTTTCAGCCAAAAGAATCTTAAACATTTGAAGACCCAATCCCCTTGCTCTACAGTCTGGGGAAATAATTAGCTTAAGCTCTGCGGCATTGTGCCAATAAAGCCCTTCCTTATGAAGCGTTCCTTTTCCCACAATCTCACTTCCCTTTAAGGCAACTAGTTGAAGAATCTTGTTATACCTAGTGCTCATAAACCAACTCTCTATGGTTTCCCATCTTGTCACATCATCCTTGTAAATTAGAAGATCCGACCTTGGTATCCTGGAGAAAAAACTAAATAAATCTTCCAGGTCTTCCTTTTCAGCAGGCCTAACTGTTATTTTTGTTGCATCTTTGAGTATCAGTTTCTTAGGATATATAACCATCCTGTTATCAGGATTGGCAAGATTCGTGCCATAACTAAATTTTAGTATTTTCCTAAGATTATAAGCCCAAAACAGATTGAAAAGTGTCAGATTGTAAGAATGTCATACAATTAGTATGAAGAAATTTGGTTTGAAAGGTTTTTGTGATAGTTTTTGATAAACAGAATAAAAGATATTGGGAGGGAAGCTATGGAAATTAAAACTGTAAAAATCCAGAAACCGGATGATGTAAACCTTATTTTGGGTCAATCCCATTTTATTAAAACCGTTGAAGACATTCACGAAGCTTTGGTAAACACGGTTCCGGGCATAAAATTTGGTCTTGCCTTCTGTGAATCTTCGGGCCCTTGCCTAGTAAGGTATAGCGGTACTGACTCCGAGCTTACAGAATTAGCAAAGACTAGCGCATTTAGTCTCTCAGCAGGTCATAGCTTCATAGTATTTCTTAGGAATGCCTATCCGATAAACGTAATGAACGCTGTAAAAAATGTTCCCGAGGTTTGTAGAATATTCTGTGCTACGGCAAACCAAGTCGAAGTGATTATAGCGGAGTCCGAGCAAGGAAGGGGAATTCTTGGCGTGATTGACGGACTAAAATCAAAGGGGATTGAAACCAATAGAGATATTGAAGAGAGAAAATCTTTTTTAAGAAAGATCGGGTATAAGCTCTGATAACTGCCAGGAAAATTTTCTCTAATCCTCCCCTGCCTGGGGAGAAGAATGAATAGAAAACTGTCCCGTTCAGTACATAAAAGCCTGTCCAATTTTCTGACATCTGACATAAGATTTATTCACGCCTAGATTCGAAATTTATTCTATCCTACCTTGTTTATTGAACCTTTCGACACTGGCATAGAATTTGCCCCAATTAAAACAGCGACATTAAGAAAGGAGGTAAATACCATGGCTCTTATGAAATGGTCACAACCAAAAGAACTTGAAAGGTTCTTTCAAGATTTCTTTGAGGAATCCTTTTCGCCAAGGATGTGGAAAAGATTTCCCTCCTTGAAAAAACTCAGGGAACTAGAAGGAATTTCTCCATCAGTTGATATGTACGACAAGAAGGATGAGATAGTGGTGAAAGCCGAGATTCCGGGAATCGAAAAGGAAAATATAAATATCTCAATTTCAGATAACACCCTCACCATCAAGGGTGAAACGAAGAAGGAAGAAGAGGTGAAAGAGGAAGACTACTACTACGCTGAAAGGTCGTACGGCAGTTTTTCAAGGATTTTGAGTCTGCCAACAAAAGTTCAGGCGGATAAGATCAAGGCAAGCTTTAAGAACGGCATACTCGAGATACATTTTCCTAAAGCAGAAGAAGCAAAGCCAAAAGAGGTTAAAGTTGAAGTTAAATAATGCTGTACAAAAATGGGGGGCTTTTTTGGGTTAGTCCCCCATTTTTTTTTACAATTGTGCACCTTCTTGAAGTAGATGAGAGCAAGAATTGGTTTCGAAATAAATACAAGGAGGATGGATAAGTGCCCAAGATGAAAATAGCTTTTCACGCTCCAAATAGAAGAGACCCTGATATGGGTGATTTGATGGCATCTTTTATACTTTTATCAAAGGAAAAGGGAGTCAAATGTAAACTTACTTTCCCCACCGAAGCCATAATTGAAGGAGATAAAAAAACTCTTCTGGAAATTCTGGATGAACTTGACAGCACTTCATTCAGCACAGCGGACAACAAGCTTGCAATCAGTGTAGAGTTTGACGGAAGCGACGATAAACCCTTCACTCAAGAGGGCGAATTCCTAACCCCGGAAATTGTTGAAGAAGCGATATCCCGAGAAAAAAGCAAAACTAGTAAAAAGATAATCCATAATATGGTTATGAAAAGACTTCAAAGATACGTTAAAGAGGAGAATGGGAACACCGTAGAAACTTAGACAATTGGCTTAGGACAGGAAAAATAAAACTGAAAATTTGAAGGTTAAACTTTTTAAGGAGGCATATATAATGGCAGAAGAGACAAACCTAAAAAGTGCCAAAAAAAGAGTAAAAGTGGATAAGAAACCGCTTTACGATATGATCCAGAAAAAGGCTTACGAGCTATACGAAAAAAGAGGAAGAGAACAAGGAAAAAACCTTGATGACTGGCTTGAGGCTGAAAAGATCATAAACAGAAAAAAGAGAAAGTAAAAAATGAGAATTACTCGGTCAGTGCCACTTTACGCCTCTTTGCGGATTCCTTGAATCACGTAGCATCTGAAACTAAGGTTTGATGAAATCAGTTCAGTAAAAAACAGGAGGGTTTTTATAATGATTGACAAAATACTGTGGGCCTCGGACGGGTCTAAAGATTCAATTGAGGCGCTAAACTACGCAGAACTTTTAGCCAGAAAGTTTAAAGCAGAAATAATCGGTCTACAAGTTATACTCGACTACTACGGCATATCAGAAAATCTCCCCGCCGATGAAAAGATTAAATTTACTAAGTGGGTTGAGGAGACTGAGTTAAAAGATAGAAAAACGCTTGAGAACATTGCAAAAGACTTCAAAGAGAAAGGAATAAGCTTCAAGATAGAGGTTGAAAAGGGTATTCCTCACAGAGAGATTTTTAGAGTGGCAGATAAAGAGAAGGTAGACCTGATTGCCTTGGGTAAGGGAAGAGCGATTGAGAAAGTTCTTCTGGGAGGAACCGCAATTAAAGTTCTTAGGCGTTCTTCGCTCCCGGTTTTAACCGTCAGAGAAGGTAGAAAGGGTTTGGATATAAAAAGAATACTAGTACCTACAGATATGTCTCATGGATTATCAAAAGATTTTAAATACGCAGTTAAGTTATCTAAGGAGTTTGGAGCGATTATTCACCTTCTTAATATTATCGAGGTTGGAGAATTTGATTTTCCACTTGAGATAGTTGAACAGTTGAAGGGATTCTCTTTTAGGGAGTTAAAAGAGAATATAGGAAAGGTTAATATAGAAGAACGTATAGAGACTCGTATAGAGGTAGCTAAAAATGCTTGGAGAGGGATAGTGAAATTTGCCGAGGAGAAGGATATAGACTTGATAGTTATGATGACCTATGGTGGTAGGAAATATAAAGGGGATTTTATTGGAAGTGTTGCTGAAAAGGTCATTCAGGAATCGCCCTGTCCGGTTATAACCATGTCTCCTTGATCTCAGATCTTTGTCGGGCTATCAAATTTTATTTCGTTGTTTAGCAGAGTTATACAAGATGTAAGCAATTCAGTCCATAATTCATGAGGCGGAGCAAAGGAGGACATTATGCTAATAAGACCCGTACTCTCAGGCTGTGGACTATGTACTCTTATTTTTTTACTAGGGACAATACAAGCAACGCAACAAGAGGAGAATGGGTTAGAGGGGAAAGAACAAATTCATCGTGGCCAGGTTCTGGTCTTTAAAGGAGGCTGCAACGATTGCCATTCGCCTAAGATCTTTACTCCCGAAGGAACACTCCCGGATCATACGAGACTCTTATCGGGCCATCCACAATATGTAGAGCTCCCTAAGATTCCTTCCAACATCATCGGTCCCGACAAATGGTTTGGTTTATTTACACTTGATCAAACAGCTTGGGCCGGACCGTGGGGAGTAGTTTTTGCCGCAAATCTGACTCCTGACCCCAAGACAGGTATCGGAGACTGGACGGAAAATACGTTTATTAAAACAATGCGCATCGGGAAACACAAAGCTTTCGGAAAAGACATTTTACCGCCGATGCCTTGGGAAGACTATGCCGAACTCAGCGACGAAGACCTAAAAGCCATCTTTGCATACCTAAAAACACTGAAGCCTGTAAAAAACGCTGTCCCTGCGCCGATACCACTAACCGGCAAAGAGATTCCAACAAATCCTTAATCTTTACGCAGTGGAGTTCGATTAGGTATCATAGTTCTTCGGGAGGTTCTTATGGAGATTCAAAAAATTCTTTGGGCATATGATGGTTCGAAAGAATCCGAGGAAGCACTAAGCTACGCGGTATTTATTGCCAAAAAATTTGGTCCCGAAATAATGGGTATTCATGTAATTCCAGAGCCCGAAAAATTGTTATATGAGAGTGAGTTCCGAGATTGGACAGTGAAGGTTGAGGAACGCATCAAATCCCAATTAGCCTCAATAGCAAATGAACTGACCTCTCAGGGACTTAATTTCCAGGGATTGGTTTTAAAGGGAGAGCCTGACAAAGAAATTGTTGAATTTGCACACCGCGAAAAAGCCGATCTCATAGTTATGGGCAAGAGAGGTCAGGGTCTCATTGACAGAATGCTTACCGGAAGCACTACTTTAAGGGTCCTAAGGGAATCCAATGCTCCCGTTCTCATAGTTAAGAGAAGAGAAGAAAAAGTTAGTCTGGATATTCGCAACATACTCGTTCCAATTGACATATCTGAAAACTCAGACTCAGCCCTTAACCATGCAATTGACCTTGCAGTAAAACTAAAAGCGAGTATTTCGGTTTTGTACGTTTTAAGCCTACACATATACGATTATGAGATTCCATACAGCGTGCTGGACGATTTAATAAATGCCTCTTCTATTGAGATCTCAAGGAGAGCCGAAGAAATAAAACTCAAGCGTCAAGCTGCGGACAATGAAGTCGCCAAATTGGAGATTAATACGGAAGCAATACATGGATTAAGCACTGCGATTTCTATAGTTGATTACGCGTCTAAAAATGACTCTGATCTTATAGTGATCAACACCCATGGGAGGAGGGGAGTTAAAAGGCTTATCCTGGGCAGTGTAACGGAAAAGGTCATACAAGAGGCCCACTGTGCGGTGCTAGCCCTAAAACCGTAGGGACTAATGAGGAGGGGACACGAGAAAGAACACTCAACCTAAGTTGAATTCCTTAAACCCATCTTCATAAACACATAAACCAAGGCATGTAAAACACTATCGAATTTATTAAGCCCCTATAATCTTGTAGGCAACCATAATTCAAGTGTCTTATGTCTTAGATTCTTACAGATATATTCCTCAACAGCAAAATATCTTTTTAAACAATTGGTAAGTAATTCAGCACGTTATATGCATTAAATTTAGTGGCATATGAATTGCCAACAATAGAGATCAAAAGGAGTTTTAGCTCAAATAAGCAAAAAGGAGGTATGAGATTATGAGTCTTGGAAACTTATGTCGCAGAGAGGTCGTATGTGTAAATCCGGGAGCAACTGTAGAACAGGTAGCAAAGCTCATGGAAGAGAAAAACATAGGAGGTGTAATAGTTATCAATGACGCAAAACCCGTGGGTATAGTAACGGATAGAGATATTCTTCTTAGGGTTTCAAATAAGGCCTTGAATGCTGAAAAGACTTCCATTAACGCTGTGATGACCCCGGTGATTGTAACATTAACAGAGGATACCGGACTCTTTGAGGCCCTTGAGCAGGCAAAGGGTAGTAGTATAAGGAGATTTCCAGTCGTAGATGCTAAGGGGAATTTAAAGGGGATAATAACTCTTGATGACATTATCTATCTGCTCGGTAAAGAGATGGCCGGTGTGGCAAGTATAATAGAGAAAGAAGGACTCAGATTATAAGTACAGATGTGTTTAAAAGGAAATGGCAATTGCTATAGGGTCGTTCCGCCAAAGGCATGATTCTATAAAAAGGAAAGGCGGGAGCCCAGGTGGGAAGTACCTCTGAGCTTTATACCTCAAGAACGATCATAAAAAGATCATAAGACGACTATCAAGTTGTCTGTTTTAAGGAGGAAGGTGAATCATGAGCAGAATTTTGGTAGTAGACGATGAGCCAAACGTAAGACTTGTCTATAATGAAGAATTAAGCGATGAGGGGTATGAAGTCTTAGAATCCGAGTCGGGAAAGGAAACCTTTGAGATACTTAATCGTGAACCTATTGACCTCATAGTGTTGGATATTAAGCTCAGATCAGAGAGCGGCCTCGATGTGCTTCAAAAAATAACCAAACAATTTCCCGACATACCTGTAATTCTGTGTTCTGCTTATAGTGCTTTTCAGGATGACTACACATCCTGGCTTGCCGAGAGCTATGTCGTAAAGTCAAGTGATACTGATGAGTTATTAAAAGAGGTAAAGAGAGTTTTAAGTAAAAGAAGAGCCTCTCAGTCTAGAATATATCAAGCTTGAATCTTTACGAAGTAGAAGGGATAAGGTGATATCCGAATGAGATGAAAATTATTCAAATAATAGATATAGCTATTCATGTTTAGTTCACAAATTTAATCCCACGTCGAAAGAGAGAATCAAAAATAGAAAGGGGACTAGATAAAATGAGAATGTTAAAATTACAAGAAAGAAGCGTGTTAGCTCCTCGTATGGAATGGTACTTTGATGAAATCACGGAGCAGAAATCCATAAACTGTCCCGTTACTGGAAGGAGAGCAACAGTAGAGGTCGTGAGGAGCGCTTCCAGAGATGATACTCCCTTCGTGGATGTATCGTATTGCTCTATTTTTGGTTGTGCCCCTACTTGCAAAAAAGAATGTCTGAGAAAGATAAATCATATAAGACATTTTCAGAGGTAGAGGCTAACTTAGCTTTATCTCCAGATTTTTCTCTCTTTTCATTCGTGTCATTTATCTCCGACAGTAGCTTCTCTTCAGAGATGCTACTGTTTTTTGATTCAACTTTTTCAGAGAGAAAATTATATATGTTGCTTAATGATATGAATCGTTTGTCCTTCCGGCGACATTAATATGTTTTCCATGAATTCATCTGTTCAAATAGGCTTTCTACCAGAATGGCACAAAAATTGCCAAGTATGATTACTACAGGAGGAAATAAATATTCTTATTTAGGAGGGAGAAGATGAACAAGCAAATCACCAAGGGTGAGTCAGATGTGATATTGCTGCTCGATTGCTTAAAAACCTAAAAGATATCTGGGTCTCTGATTAGCCTTTTGCTATCAGCAAATCCAAAAACGCTGTCTTATATTCTGACATCCGACAGTTCTTA
>JACPIY010000035.1 GCA_016187835.1 Deltaproteobacteria bacterium
CGTCAATCTTGGCTTTCCCTTCTAACTGACCCGCCATGCTGCCTGAGCTATCCAAGATAAATAGAACATTGGCGCCAGTAGGTTCCTCAGATTGAGCTTGGGGCGAGCTATGAAAAAACAGAAATGCTATAAGAGTCACAAAGAAAATAAAAGTAATAGAACTAACCTTGTGCAAAAATTTAGCCGAACTATCCATGCCGCCACCTCCTTAACTATTTTTATTGATAATATAACACGAAAAGGAAAGAAATTGTTAATAATTTAGGGCTTTCCAGCCCTTGTCCCTACTATTTCGCCGGTGCTTGTAATGCTAACTTTTTTGAACGCCTTAACTCTTTTACAAGCATTGGGTAATATTTAGAACTTCCTAAATCTACTTACGATTAACAAAGGGGACATTCTCGTGCAGAGGACAAATCTCATTTCTTCAAGATATGTGGGTGATTTTAACGAAGGAGAGGTTTATCATCATGGCGCGATTCAAATCACGCCGATGAGAAACAGAGAATATATAAACGAGTTTAAAGACGGCTTAATTCTTGGAGCAAATCCGGAACTCAGTTCACATCTTGGCTACGAAGACCCGGAATATAAACAGAAAAAGGAAAAATACGGGATAGAAAAATCCGCTCTGGTGAGTCAGGGATTTGTCTTTAACGCCGGATTTGGTCTCAGCGTCCATGATATATCGTTTAACGCAATTGCAAACCTTTCATACAGTGACTTGAGATTTGGAGTTCCGGTATTTGAGGGTGACATAATATACGGAAAATCAGAGGTTTTGGGAAAGGAATTTAGAAAAGACGGAGCGACAAACGGTTCGGTCCAGGTAAAGACCACGATTTACAATCAAAGAGGGGAATCGGTGCTTGAGTATGCGAGACAGGTGCTTGTAAGGGCCGAAAGTGGTAAAACCTATTCTAAAGCTAGCACCTTGAAACCCCAGCCACCAAAAATTGACATAGGAAAAACTGTATTGCCGAAAGTCTACCATAATTTATCAAAGGACCTTCTTGGGGAGAACGGAAAAACGTTTGAAGAGTTTAAGGCAGGCGACGTTTATCATGGCTTTTTTGAGGATGCAATTGACCTTGTGGCATTTAGCTGGCTCCAGATCGCGACTCTAAACGATGCCGCCGTGCATCACAATCCTTCATCCAATTTCATCGGCTATGGCGGTGCGGTAAAAGCAAGAGCAGAAGGCGAGATAAGCAATCATTTTCCGCTTGCCTACCATCTCGGAATGAACAGCGGTTCACACTACGCTCCGACTTATCCGGGGGACATAGTTAAGGTGATATTTGCCGATGGAAAAAATGGCGCACACGAAAAGATAAGGTCGAGAGTTGAGGTGGTTGATACGAATACGGTTCAGGGGAGGGACGACATTGGGATCGTAACCATAAAGCTTATTGGCGAAAAATACGTGACAGAAGGCGGGATGAGGGCATTAGAAGCTGCGGGGTTTGGAGGAATTGATAGAGTGTTTGAAGAAAACGGGAACAGATTCCTCAGAGTGCTTACCTTGGAGCAGGTGTTGGCCGTACCGACAAGGAGAGCGTTTAAATAATTCATGTAGGGGCAAGGCATGCCTTGCCCTAAAAGTTGCTAAGCGGTCACCAGCAAGCCTATCCTGGGTTTATCGAAGGGACTGGTGGATACCCGTTCATTCAGTGTCCTTGATGGGATAGGTCAGGAGTCTCTCAACTAAGCTCGTGACAGGCTTGCTCGTGACCGCTTAGCTAAGATGTTGACAATCCGATCCTTACATTAGAAAATAAAACAATCTCTAAACAATAGGGAAAAAGCAAATGGCAACCAAAAGGACCAAATCCTCAAAAACTCGCAAAACTTCCTCAACACACAAATCTAAAAAACCCAAAGACCTCAAACACGGGATGCACCTCATAAGGCGTCGTCCTTTCAACGTTAAGTGGTATGAAAAGGAAGACAGAACAAAGTGGGTTCTGCCTCTAGTTCTCAGACAAAGAGCAGAGAAACTAGGCGACAAACCTTTTCTTCAATTTGGGTGCAATCCTCCGATCAGTTTTGCTCAAACCAACCTTCTTGCGAACAGGATTGCAAACGGACTCATGAACCTAGGGATTAAAAAGGGGGAAAAGGTCTCGGTCTATATGCCTAACTCCTCTGACTACGTTCTTACTTGGTTTGGAATTTTAAAGATGGGCGGCGTTATGGTTCCCATTAATACTGCCTACAAGATGGATTTCCTCCAGTACATAATAGACACATCTGACTCCAAAGCGCTTTTCATTGCCGAAGAGTATCTCGACAGAATGCCACCAATTGCTGATAAAATTCCTCAGATTGAAAAGGTCATAGTATGGACGCGATCGGGAAGTGATGCGTTTGACCCTCAGGGTTTTAACACGAAACCAATGATTCCTTTTTCGAGATTAATGAGCGAGAGCAAGGACAACGAGCCGGATGTTACAATCACCCATTTAGATCATGCAAGGCTCATGTACACATCCGGAACAACGGGAAGATCGAAGGGAGTTATAAGACCCTGTCAGGCAGATTATCAGACCGCGGGCAACTATGCAGAAGTTATGGACGTACATCCGAACGACGTATGCTTCACTTGCCTTCCTCTCTTCCACTCTAACGCGATGGTGCTAACGGTATATCCTGCTCTCATCAAAGGAGCAAGGGCGGTTGTGGAGGAGAAATACAGCGCCACTCAATTCTGGAAATGGATGGTGGATCACAAAGTTACAAAGTTTAATATGGTAGGCACTATGTCTTACTTTATGTGGAATACTCCGCCCGTGCCGGAGGAAAAGAAACATAGAGTAAAACTCGTCCTCGGCTCTCCCGCTCCCCACGACATTATCGAGGAATTTATGGATAGGTTTAATATCAATTTTATGGAGGGCTACGGGCTTACGGAAATTGGTCAGGTTACATACATGCGACCCGGCGAGCCGTTCCGGGTTGGCTCATGCGGAAAAGAAGCTCCAGGATATGAGATCAAGGTCGTTGACCCTGAAACAGACGAAGAGCGTCCGAGAGGGGAAATTGGAGAAATAGTCGTCCGCCCTCGAATTCCCAACATAATGCTCCACTACTATCACAAGATGCCCGAAAAAACGGTAAGCGATTTTAGAAACTTCTGGTTTCATACGGGCGATGCCGGAAGGATTGACAAAGACGGATACATATTCTTTGTTGATAGGGTGAAGGATTACATCCGTCGTAGAGGTGAAAATATTAGCTCATTTGAACTTGAGAGGATTGTTGGTTTACATCCTGCAGTGGAAGAATCAGCAGCAGTTGGAATAAAAGCCGAAACAGGGCGTTATGCGGAAGATGAGGTTATGATTGTCGTTGTTAAAAAAGAGGGAATGGATGTAACGCCGGAAGAGCTTCTCAAATTCCTCGAACCCAAGATGCCATACTTCATGATTCCCCGCTTCATCCGCTTCGCAAAATCCCTCCCGAAGACCGGAACGCAGAGGGTACAGAAAAATAAGCTCCGCGAAGAGGGAATAACAAAGGATACGTGGGATAGGGAGAAGGCGGGGTATAAGGTGAAGCGGTAGGAATTCTTTCCGATCGCGCATAAAATCTGATACGAATTTTTCTTTATGTGAGATCCCCCAGTATAATTATTTTCGGATTTGATTCCAATTTCGAAGATTGCTGTTAAGAGATTTCGTATCAACTGAAAGACTTTGGTCTAGTGAATCAAATGACCAGGCCAATTAACCCGGCATCGTAAACTTGATTCTTATAGGAATTGAAAAGTTTTAATTATTTTAAGGGTGCCATATGGATGATTGGATCATAAGAGTACTTCCACCGTTAATCTTATTTGGGATTATATGGTTAGGTCTATGGCTGTTTTGGACAAAATGTATCGACAAAGAAGAGGCCATTACCTGGTTATCAAAAAAGCTGAGTTTTGTAAAAGAAGATCTGAGAAAAAAGCTTTTCTATATAGGTTGGCAGCCTCTGCTTGCCGTAGCACTTACCTGGTTACTTTTCAATTCCTTCGATATTTATGGTTTAAGTCTGTGGTTTCGGGATCAATGCTTCCGGCCAAAGCCTAAATTTTTGTATTTACCTGTGAATCCTGATGATTTGCTAGATTCTCTTCCCCCTAAACTTGTATTAGAGACATGGGATGAAGAGATTAAAGCACTTAATAAATTTGTGAATGATGAACGTAAATTTCTATGGTGGTGGTTGAATGGTAAAGGAGGAAGTGGCACGCAGCGTTTAGTCGAGGAGTGGTTGAATATGCAGCAAAAAAGCTCTATTACCTGTCCTAATTGTGGCTCTGATGTAGGTTTTTTGCGTGATGTGAAAGATATGGATTTTTTGAATACATGGCAATCACGCAAGCCTACTTTGATTGTAGTTGATGATGCTGCCGAACGCAGTGATACCATTCTCAATCTATTGAAGATATTAGGCTCTAGGGCAGATCAACTCAAATATACTGTCCGTGTATTACTTGTAGAACGTACGCCACCGGAAAGCTTGAAAAGTCTAGCGTTATTCTAGGAACCGCTATGATTCCAAAGCTCTTCTTATCTCGCCGTTCAATGAGAACCAGTTAACCCAATTAGTTGAGGAAATGTCTACTAAGCGAGGTATAAAGTGCACGCTCATGCCGGAACAAAAAATGCAAATTATGAAACTTAGCGAGGGATTACCGTTGCTTATGATAATAGCGATAGATAGCTTACTCAAGGACGGAAAGTTAGAGTGGAGAACACGGGATGAACTATTTCGCAACGAGATTGCCACAATGCAAGGTAAGTTCAAGCAAATCGGACTTGATGAGGAATGTTTGCCTATGATCGCCCTTGCGACATTAACGCGAGGACTGCCTAAAGCCACAGCAAAGACCTACCAACCGCTTGATAAATGTCATAAGAAGACTTTACTAGATAAGATTTTTCAACAAGATACTTCTCAAATAATCCCTCCTATCAAACCCGATCTAGTGGGGGAATACTTTATGTTAGAGACTTTTAGCCAAATGGATACAATGCAACATTCAAAATTTTTAAACACCGCCTGGGTTACCAGCCGTAGTGGTGTCTCAATAACTTTACTTAATTTGAGAAAAGATTTCCCAGATCATCCACAGCTCATAGCCGTGGATCAGCAGCCCAAGTCCGCTGAGGCAGCTGTTTGTTGGGGTATGGTTAGAGTTAATCTGTTGGGTGAAAAAGAATTACCGGCCGAAGAAATTGAAACTTTATTGGAGTCTGTAAAGACACTAGCTAAAATCTATCCAGAAGATGCTGGCATTCACTACACTTTGTCACGGGGCGCTGTTAATGCAATATTGCAATATGGCAAGAGGGAAAAATGGATAGAGATGCAGCAAGCATTCCAAGTATTGCAAGAAGTTGCCCGGCGCTTTCCACACGATACAGAGATCCAATTTGAAGTAGGCAAGGGTGCAAGCAACGCTGTACTTTGGTATGGCGAGGGGCAGAAGTTAGCAGAGATGCTAGGTGCATCTAAATTCCTTGCTGGTGTTGCACAGCGATTCCCCAACAATGCTGAGATTCAACTTGCGCTAGCCACTGGGTTAGTCAATGCTGTTAATGGCTTCGTCGAAGCGGAGAAGTGGACAGAGATGACACAGACATTCCAGATTCTACAGGATCTTGCTCAACGCTTCCCCAAACATCCCGAAATTCAATTTACCATGACTTCAGCTGCTGTGGTCATCATAAGTTGGTGTGGTGAAAAACAAATGTGGACAGAAGTGAAAAAAGCATTCGAAACTTCGCAAGACGTTGCCCAACGCTTTCCAGATTACATCGAGGTTCAACTTTCAGTGGCTATGGTTATGTTCAATTCTATGAGCAGATATGGACAATGGCAGAAGTGGGCTGAGATGAAACAAGCGTTCCAGTTCTTACTCAATATTGCCGGACGCTTCCGCAGTCACGTTGGAATCCAGCATGTACTAGCTATGGGATTAGTAAACGCTGTTAATTCGTACGGTTTAGAACAGAAGTGGATTGAGATTCAGGAAGTATTTCAAACTCTGCGTGAACTAGCTGAGCGGTTTCCAGATGAAGTTCTGATTCAAGTTGAACTAGCAAAAGGAGCTTCTAGTGCTGTAAACCGATATGCTGAGGGACAAAGATGGACGGAGATGTGGGAAGCCTTCAAAGCCTTACAGGGTTTTACGCAGCGCTACCCCGATCTTATGAAGTTTCAACTAGAATTAGCTCAGAACACTGTGAACGTTATTGTAGCTTACGCTAAGGCACAGAAATTTGGTGAAGTAACGCCACCATTTGAGATTTTACTGAGCGTTACTCAGAAATTTCCCGAAAACCCTGACATCCAATTGGCACTGGCGAGAGGCGCAGCCAACGTAGTTGGTTGTTATGGGCAAGAGCAAGAGTGGATGCAATTGGAAAAGGGGTTTCAAATACTGCAAGGTGTGGCCCGGCACTTTCCTGATAATCCTGAGATTCAGCTCGAAATGGCGAGAGGAACGCTTCATGTTTTATCTTCTTATGGTAAGGCTCAAAAATGGGAGCAAATGGGAAGAGTGTTTCAAACTTTGCAAGATATTGCTGAAAGATTGCCCGATCAAGCTGAAATTCAACTTTCTCTGGCTATGGGAGCAGGCAATACAATATTTTTCTATGGAAAAGACCAAAAAAAATGGACAGAAATGGATGATGCGTTTCATATTCTACAGAATGTCGCATATAGATCTGCCGATCAAGTTGAGATTCAACTCCAATTGGCTATGGGTACGGTCAATATTGCCAGTAAGTACGGCAAAATGCAAGATTGGGTAAAGATGCAGGAGGCGTTCAAAATCTTGCAAGATGTTACTCAGCGCTATCAAAATGATGCTAGGTTCCAACTTCACCTAGCTAAGGGTGCTGCTAACTCCATAAAATGGTATGCTGAAAGACAGAAATGGATAGAAGCTAAGCAGAAATTTAACTTACTCTACACTATTGCTGAACGCTTCCCCCATGAGGTCGAGATTCAAAATGTATTCGAATCGGTAAAGCGTGCGACTGAGTTTCAGAATTTTTAACTCGTTGTACCAAAGTGTAAATTGAGTTATTTTTAGTGTTAAGTGAAAAACTGAAGCGTGAATAACTAATGAGAAAGAAACGTTTAGGAGAGTTACTGGTAGAAGCTGGGCTTATTAGCCCAGAGAAGCTTAACCTCGCTTTAGAGAGACAGAGGGACTCCCGTGAAAAGTTGGGTCAAATTTTAATTGAGCTTGAATTAATAAATATAGACACACTTATTGAGTTTCTTAGCAGACAGCATGGTGTTAAAGGTTTAGATTTAGGTAAGGAGCTTATTGATGAGAAAGTCATTGGCTTAATACCGGAGAATATTGCAAAAAAGAACAAGGTTGTGCCGGTTAAATTTAAACCGGAGGGAAGATCAAAGAAGATAGTTTTGGCCATGGTTAATCCTTCTGATTTCGGAGCAATTGATAATATTACGTTCATGACTGGTTATAGCATTGAGCCGGTTTTCATCAGGGAGGAGAGTTTTGCGTGGTTCATGGATTATTGTTACCACAAAAAAGGTGCTCTTAAGTAGAAATTAGTCTCTTAATAAAATCTATTCTTATCTCGGAAAGAGTTTAGTTCCTCGTACTGATATATAAGATTCAAAAAATCACTTTATCAAATCAATAACCCTTCAGCAAGGTGCAGGTTATGATCTTATAATTACACCACCACAAGTGTTATTGCGAAGAGCCCTTTGGCAGGATTGGGGTAGACTCCGTGAAGAAGCAATCTGATACTGAGTTTGTCATTTCGAGTCCTTCGACTCAGCTCAGGATAAATTCCACGAGAAATCCAGATGTCTCACGCAGGTTCGACATGACAAATGAATGAAAAAAGAGATTCTTCACAGAGGTTACACTGAACACTTCGGTTTCCTCAGCACAGGCTCTGTGAATGTGTTAGCAATGACATTACTGTAGAAATCCTGTAGCAAGTTACAGGAAATTAAGAAGTTAAAGAAATAAAAGTACAGGATGACATTCTTCTTGTAGTTGAAGATATAATGTTTGATAATATCTGGCTTGTGTGCTTCACTTAACGCTTCAGGATATTGAGGAGGTGTTTCATGGGTCGTTCTCTGCTTTACAGAAATCTTGCTCGTGCAATACGGATCGCTCACTTTTGTGAAGATAACAAAATCTCGACCAGCGAGGGTCTGGAACTTGTTGCTGAACTCGAATACCGCGTGGCTAAGCTGCGAGCTAGCAGACGAGAGTTTCTGGCAAGCTTAGGCAAGCTGGCTGTGGTCGGGATTGGCTGGTCTTGCCTGTGCAGATCAACTTAAGAGGAACGGTATCAATGCAACTCTATACGATGCAAACAATCGGGTTGGTGGTCGCTGTTTTTCACTCAAAAATTTCTTCCCTGATCAGGTCGCCGAGCAGGGAGGGGAATTCATTGACAATCTCCACAAGACGATGCTTGGATACGTGCAGGAATTTAACCTCCAGGTCGAGGATGTTGAGAAAAACCCACCGGGCGAGGTCTTTTATTTTTTCAACGGCCGAGGCTTTCCTGAGTCGATGCTCGTTGATGAGTACCGTGTCTTGGTTGACGCCATGCGCGACGACCTGCACACTGTAGGGTTCCCGACCGCTGACGTTCACACCGATGCCGACGTTTTACTGGACATTACAAACCTCAGGGAATACCTGGAGACCCGTGATGCGGGGGAAATAATTTTCAAAGCCATTGAAGAAGCTTACATTGCTGAGTACGGTCTTGAGATTGAAGAGCAAAGCTGTCTTAACTTCCTTCTCTTCATCCACGCAGATAGAAGGTCAAAGTTTCGTCCCTTCGGCGTTTTCAGCGACGAGCGTTACCACGTAATCGGTGGCAACGATCAGATTGCTGAAGGTCTTCGCAATCGGCTTCAGGGACAGATCCAACTTGGGATGCTACTCGTCAGAGCACGAAAGAACGTTTTGGGTCAGATCGAACTCACTTTCAAGAACGGCTCACGGACTGTAACAACAACTCATGATGCCGTTGTCTTTGCAATCCCCTTCTCAACTCTTCGTGGAGTTGAATTAGATGCAAGCCTTGAGCTTCCGGACTGGAAGCGCTTTGCCATCAACAACCTCCAGTACGGAACAAATGCAAAGATGATGGTCGGCTTTGATAGCCGTCCTTGGGTTGAGCTGGGAAGCAAAGGCTCATCTTACTCCGACCTTCCCAACCATCAAACCACGTGGGAGACAAACCCGACGAAGGCTACCGACACACATGCAATAATGACGGACTACTCGGGTGGAAATCGGGGTGCGAACTTAAACCCAAATAAAGTACAAACTGAAGCAAAGTTATTCCTCAACGATCTTGATCTGGTCTATCCAGGAGCGTTAGCGGCAGCTACACGCGATACTAAGGGGAAGTTCCTGGTGCATCTTGAGCATTGGCCCTCTAATCCTCTCACGAAAGGAAGCTACACCTGCAACCAGCCTGGATATTTCACAACAATTGCCGACAACGAGGCAAAGCCGGCCGGGACCCTATACTTCGCAGGCGAACACACGAGCTCGTTCTACGAGTGGCAGGGCTTCATGGAAGGAGCCGCGCTCTCGGGCATCCGTGCGGCAAATGAGATTCTTAAGGATATCAAGTTCGGCACATTTGGCTAATTAAAAGTTCAGATAAATTTAATGTTAAAACCAAACCAGCTTCGGAACTACAGTTAAATAAAGAGTGATCTCTTTTATTAAAAATGGGTTGGATTATTACTGTCATTACTACTCTTGCAACAATCCTTATTCTCGTTGCATCTGCGCTAAAGAGGAAGATCCTGGCACTTATCGGCGATTCCTTATAACAACTGTCGGAATTTGGCAGGCCTATTATCAGTACTCTTCACAACGTACTCAAATCGAGATAGAAGCCCATGTATATGAGAAGCTTTCGCTCCACACGAGTAGATTCTTAGGAGTAATATCCACCATGATACTGCGATCCAGCGATGGCTGGCTTCCTACCAATGAAGACGAGTTTTTTTCTTGTCGTAGTGTGGATTTTATCTGCCATGGACTAGACATTGACGCTTCAGCACCCTTTATCCCTAAGCAGAACTGGCTTCAGGTGATTGTAGTGACAACACGGGAATATCATGATGTGCTTGATACAATACTAAGAGACTACTCTGCTCAGCTTAATGGAGGACTAGTTCGTGTAGTTTCAGCCGTGGAGCGTTCGATGTTGTTGACTTTTCCACGACAACGTATAGAGATCTCCAGAATCGATCAGCAAAAAGGTTGGCAACGTCCTCCTTTGCTTTGCCATGGTTTAGAGGACTTATTTGAAGAATCATTCAAAAATTTACATATACTCTATAAGGAGATCCAAAAGGGGGAGGATAGATTCCATCTAAGGAAAACCGAACAGTGGCGTGCACTTCCACTTCCAAAGGATGTAAATCAAGTTGGAGTTGATCGGTTTGTGCCTCAGGATTAGTCTAGACAATACGAAACTTACTCACAAAGTTAATTATTGCATCAAATGCGAGCCTTGTGGTATCATCCAAACAATATATCCTGATACAGCTCAACTAAGCGGAGATGTAAATGGAAATTGGCTATTTCACTATGCCCCTTCATCCACCCGGTTCCGATTATACTCAGAACCTTGATGAAGACCTGGAACAGATTGTGGTTCTAGACCAGCTTGGGTTCAAAGAGGCATGGATTGGAGAGCATTTCACGGCCGGTTGGGAAAATATTCCCGCGCCTGACCTACTAATTGCAAAGGCTATTCCTTTAACTAAAAACATTATACTAGGTACAGGAGTCTCATGTTTGCCGAATCACGACCCGTTTGTGCTCGCCCACAGAATAGCGGTGCTCGACCACCTTCTGAAAGGGCGGTTTTACTGGGGAGTGGGGGCAGGAAGTTTTATCGGTGATTTTGAAGCATTTGGTATCAACCCCAAAACAGGGGAGCAGAGGGATTTAACTAATGAGTCGCTCGATTTCATTCTCAATTTGTGGAATAATCCCATGCCCGGATTCTATGAGAACAGAAGGTGGAAATTCTGTGTCCCAAAACCGCAAAACGACGTTGGACTGGGAGTTCACATTAAGCCTTATCAAAAACCCCATCCTCCGATTGCAGTTGCCGGGATTACGGAAGGCTCAGGTACCCTTAGAATCGCGGGAGAAAGAGAATGGATACCGATGAGCATTAATTTTGCAACAAAAGATATTCTAAAATCCCATTGGGCTTCGGTTGAGGAGGGAGCCAGGAAGGTGGGAAAGATCGCAGACCGCTCAAAGTGGAGGATAGCCAGGGACCTATATGTTGCGGAAACTACAGAAGAAGCCCGCCGAGATGTCAAGAAAGGGACTCTTGCGAGGGATTTTACCGATTATTTCTTCAAGATAGTCCCTAAAATCCGGGGGAACCTGGACATTTTTAAAATTGATAAAGCTATGTCCGATTCGGATGTAACTCCTGATTATATGATGGACAACCTGTGGATTGTGGGAAGTCCAGACCGCGTAGCCGAGCGGATTAAAGAACTATATGACTCTGTCGGCGGCTTTGGGGTTTTACTCGTAATGGGTCATGAGTGGAAACCGAAGGATAAATGGATTCGCTCAATGAAACTGCTGGTTGAGGAGGTCATGCCGAAACTGAAAGACTTGGTCTACCCTTAAGTTCTTTTTGAATCGAACTAACTTTGGGTTTAGATTTTCTCAAAGGAGAATGACGGATGCTTCATCTAATTGTCAACTGGTTTTTAAGTGCTTTGAGCCTGGTGATAGTTGCTCATATCATCCCTGGATTTGTGGTGCAGGGTTTCGGGTCTGCTTTGATAGCTGCGGTTGTTATAGGGTTAGTTAATGCCACTATAGGTCTAGTACTGAAAATCTTAACTATTCCAATCTCGATACTGACATTCGGACTTTTTCTTCTCGTAATCAATGCCCTTATGTTGCAACTAGCGTCAAAGTTAGTATCTGGGTTTGTTGTTAACGGTTTCTGGCCTGCTTTTTTTGGCGCTATAGTTTTGGCAATTGTAAATATGGCTTTGAGAGGTCTGGTGTTTGGGGATTAATCTGTTTTCCTTATTCCCGTAATCTTCTCCACAAGCGAGCGTCTCTCGTCTAGATCGTATTTACGCATTATCTCCATTCTTTCGGCTTCGGGCGAGCCGCCTCCGTGAATGCTTATAACTGAGTACCATCCTCCCTGATAAGAAGCCGTAATATCTTCAAGCAACCTTGCAATCTTGAGCCTGTGGTCAGCAGGAATGTCTTCTCTAGCTTTAAGGTATCTAGAGAGCCGCTCTTTTAGGCTTGGAACTTCCATGTCCTCAGGGTATGGGGATGTTACGAGGATTCCACCGGAGGTTTCGTGCGCGATTTTAAACATATCGTATATGTGAAGCCCTTGGAGCAACTTTCCAATGTTTGCATAAACCGGGTCGGGTGAGAAGTTCCCGGCAGGAGTCTCCTTCCCAAAGACTGAGGAGGCAACGCCGCAGGCGTAGAATGACTCTACGAATTTTATGAGTTCTGCAATCTTCTCGCGAATGTGTCCTACTTTTTGCGGGTCGAGTCCATTGTAGTCTGCCATTGTAGCCGTGGCTCCGATAATCATATCCCCAAGCCCCGCTCTGCATCCTATGCAGCTCAGTCTGTGATGTGTGGCAAAAGCCTCAGTTAACGAACCTGCATACGGCCGTTCTCCCGCAAGAAACACTCTTTCCCACGGGACAAAAACATCGTCAAAGAGTATCATAGCAGTCGCCTGTCCGTAGCGGGAGGTGAGTTCCGCTCCGGAATCTTCTGGACGGCCTGCTTGTCGGGATACCATTTCAACTCCTTTTGCGTCAATTGGAATCGCGAATGAGACGGCATAGTCTTTATCATTTTCAGTCATGGCTCTTGTGGGAAGAACTATTATTTCATGTGTATAAGGCGCACCTGTTACAATGGCTTTTACTCCTCTTACGACAATCCCCTTGCTGTTTTTCCCGACGATTCTGAGATACAGATCCGGGTCTTGTTGCTCATGAGGTCTCTTACTTCTATTGCCCTTTGCGTCTGTCATTGCAATGCATGTCGTAAGGTCTTTCTCTTGTACATGTTGCAGATAATCAAGAAGTCTCGGATGATACTGGGTATTCAACTCATTGTCTATTTTATGTGTAGTTTCGTAGAGGGAGTTCAATGCGTCGTGTGTTAAATACCTCTGAGCGCATCCGGCTGTTCGGCAGAGGAGCCTAGTCATCTCTAGCTTTTTAAGAAGGTCGTCTTTACTAGTATTTATATGGAGGAGTCGGCTTACCTCTTTACCAGTTATATGTGAGGTAGCAATCATAATGTCTCTATACTCAGGTTTTAGGGCGTAGTCATAAGTAAGCGAGATGGCGTTAATGCCGGGTCTTAGAAGCGGTTCATCAGGAACGCTTTCAACCAGATTGCCTTTAATATAAACTGTGGGATTAAGTTTTCTCAGACTTTCGATATATTCTTCTGATGTTTTCATTAGTTGTCTTTTGTAGGGGCAACCCTTGCGGTTGCCCTAAAATAGGGCAGGTGCAAGACCTGCCCCTACGGTTATATATCTCACGCTCTCACGCGTTTCTTGGATTGACTTACCCTAACTCTCTTCTTCTCTGTCTTGTGCGCAAATGGGTCTTCCATTTCGGGATGAAACATCCGGAAGTGATTTTGATGCATATCCGAGTACGAGCCCTTCGGATAGTACTTGTCATAGAACTCAACGTCGAGATGCATTGCTTGAAACACTAGCCGCATATACATCGGGTCAACGAAAGCTGGAAATCTTCCATAGGTGTCATATATATAGTTAGCAACATCCTTAACAATCTGAATCGTTGTCTCGGTGGGTCTCGGGGCTTTCATAAGGTGTTTATCGGGTTCTTGATAAGGGAATGGCTTATCAGGCTTCCATGCGCTCTCTTTGTGTTCAAGGAAAGCGTCTATTGCTTCGCTCATATCCTTGTAGTATGGAGGGCAATAACCCTGAAGCACGCCGTCTCTTCCAACGGGTACGGTTGCGGGAGGGTCAATAGCTCCCTTTTTGGGTTGAATGAATCTAAATCCTAAGCCTTTAAAAAGCTGCGGGGCTGCGCCCATAGCAAATCTCGGTATGAACCCGCTAAACGTCCATCCTGCAAGACCGAGAGCCTGAAGAGCGAGACTCATGTTCTGGCAAATAAATGCCTGCTCGACGTTTAGTCCTGTGAGAATTCTCACCTCAAGATCAAAGAGAGAGAGTTTTACGTTTTCTTTAATCCTGCCTTTCTTTATCCACTCTTCCATTCCAGCGGGCTTTCCAGTAAGATCATCAATAATCTGAAATCCGTACGAGTGACTGCAATATAGGTGGAGGAGGTTTAAATATTCTTCTGTTATGTCCGTAACCGGAATGAAGGTTGTCGTTCCGGGTTTATTCGTATTCCACTGGTTAAATTCAAAAAGCCCGGGCATACGATCGGGCAACTGTGCTCTGCCTTCTTCAAGCTTTACCAGACTCTCTCTGTAGAGTTCAAGAATGCGCTCTATTTTTTCTTCTCTGCTCATCTTAAAAAACATATCAAGCTCATGATGCTGGGGAAGCATGTGCTTCACATTCACAAAATAAAGCCCGTTGTCATTTGTGAAGAATAACTCTGTTCCATGGTTGTTGCATGCCGAGGGCCATGTGCGCCCGGTCCACTGACAGAGCAGGTCAATTCCCGTCTCAGGAGGCAAATCAGCAAGACAAAGTCCGGTAAGTCCGGTTCCAGCCCATACGAGCAATGCTTCTTCCATTTCACTCAGGGGAATTGGAGATGCAGAGGATTTAAACTCAAGCGAACTGTCATTGAGTTCCATTCCTAGACCGAAACGTCGGGAACGGCGGTTAAAAATGGAATCGAACAGCGGATATTTGAGAGCCTCTTGATATCCTTTATTGAGAGATGAATTGTTCTTCTTGGCCATTTTACTTCCTCCCAGTTAGTTGTAGTTACAGCTTTATATTAAAAAAGTTAAAATAATAAACAAAAAAAATCAAATAGAAAGTCCCTACCTGTTAGTTTAGTGCTTTTTTTGGCAGATAGAAAGCTGAAATTCAGAAGTGAATTAAGATAGAATTAACATACTGATTGATGGTCTAAATCGGTTAAGGGCGATGTTGGTAACGGTATCCCGTACGGACTAACCTTATACAGTTCCAGCAGGTTACTTGGAAGGCTTGGAGAGAGATAATCTTGTGATGAAGAGCGTTGTAATAGTAAATATTTAGCCGCGAATTGACACGGATGAGCTCGAATGAAAAAGAAAATTATTTTGTGGGAGCTAGTTTGAACCCCACTCCAATTTAAAGAAGGGCATTACGGTTCTTGGACCAAATTTTACTTATTTTGCAGCCCTGTTAGTAGTAAATTTGTAAGCAAACCTACACAGAGGTTCATTCCACTAGATTATTTATTACTAATTGATAGTGTGGTCTTCTTCACCCTTTGGAGTCTATAGCAGCTACCCATGGATTGAAGTTTGTATCAAGGGCATGTTGAGGAGCCTCCTATTTCTCCCTAAAATTAAGAAAAAAGTTTAAGCTCAATGTGTTATAATATTTTTAATTGTGGAAGAACGTAGATCGAGTATCTTGATTGTTTTTACGGTCATCTTAACACTTTGCTTGTCGGTTATTAACTCCGTAGGTGCGTTTCCCAAAGTTGTCAGAGTTGATGAAGGATCTCCTAGAAAATCCCTAACAGACCCGAAAAAATTCGAAAAACGCTATGTTTTTTTTCGGGGTAATATGAGCCGTGAAGCCGACGTCAACAGGTTGCTTAGCCTTATGAATAGAGCAGCAGCCGTCGGATATAACGGATTCGTAATAGGAGACCGCAGTTACTGGATGAACATGGAGAAGCAACCCCGCAGTTACTTAATAAAGAATTTTGCTCTAATTAGAAACAAAGCCAGTGAGCTTGGTTTGGCAATAATTCCTGTTGTCTTCGACCAAAAAGGTCCAACCCGAAAAGATAGAAATCTGGCTGAAGCTTTTCCGGTTAAAGGAACGAAGTTTGTGGTTAAAGGTACGTCTGCCCACGTTGAAGCTGAACCACCAGTTGAGTTGCAAGATCCCGGATTTGAGAACTATATGGGGCATCAACCGTACAATTGGACTGTTGATCGGCCGGGAAAAACTACGTTTATTGACACCATAGAGAAACACTCTGGGAAAGCTTCGGTTAAAATAAAGGATCCAGGGGTTGGTGATCCACAACACGGCCATGCCCGGATTCGTCAAGAAGTATCGGTAGCTCCTTTTAGGGCATATGAGCTGTCGGTATGGATCAAAACTAAAAATTATAATAAACCCGATGAGGTTAGGATTTATGTTTCGGGTGAGAGGAACGATGATAAGTTGTATTCAAAAGTTAATTACGCAAGAGAACATATCGATTCTACTCAGGAGTGGAAAAAATATACTATCAACTTTAACAGCTTGAATCATAAGAAAATTACAGTATGGCTAGGAGCATGGTCAAAAAAAGGACGTGGAGAAGTTTGGTTTGACGATGTCACTCTAGAAGAAATTGGACTGAAAAAGATGGTAAGAAGACCATCAATTCCGATAACCGTTAGCTCGTGGGATGGAAAGAAAACATACAGTGAAGGAAGCGACTATAGAGTGGACGAACAAAAGCTTATAATTACGCGGAACTCCAGGATTTCTAACGGACAGGCCTTAAGAGTCACCTGGTATCAACTTGCAGATGTGGTACACAATCAACCAGAGGCTAGTGCATGCTACCAGAAGTTTTTCGATATTAATGTTGATATTGCTAAGCGATTGAATAACTTTCTATCTCCCTCTGGTTTTATGATGAACTATGACGAATGGCGAGTAGCAAACTGGGATCCGGAATGTCAGAAAATTAGCGCTGGCGAATATGTTGCTCAAACCATCAGCAGGTCGGAGAAGGTCCTTAAATCTATAAATCCAAACTACGAATTATACATTTGGAATGATATGGTGGATCCATATCACAATGCTATGTCAAAATATTGGATGGTAAAAGGGTCACTTGTTGGGTCGTGGAACGGGCTATCTCCAAGCACGATCATTATGAATTGGGGAACTAGAAAAGACGTGAAGAAAAGTTTGAAATTTTTTGCCGATCAGGGGCACCGGCAGGTCATTGCAGGATACTATGAAAGTGTAGGAAACGTCAAGACATGGCTCGATGCCATTGATCAAGCGGAAGCTGAGGGAGTACGTGGAATTATAGGATTTATGTATACAACTTGGGGAAACGGGAAATACAATGATTTAGAAGAGGTTGCAAATTTAATCAAAAAGCGAGGTCGCTGGAGTTCCAGTCCCGCCTTCCCTAAAAATAATATTGAGTATTGAATAAAGTAATTATCTCTTGTCGATATAAAATAGGGAATACATATTTGCATTCCCTACAACCGAAATTCTTGATCTAAGGTTTTGATAGATAAATGGCTCATCTTGAAGATGAATATCTTATGGGTTTAGCACTTGCAGAGGCTTTAAAAGCTAAGAGTATTGGTGAAGTGCCGATTGGAGCAGTTGTAGAAAAGGATGGGGAACTTATCTCCGGTGCTTATAATCTTTGCGAAGCTTCCTCTGATCCGACAGCCCATGCCGAGATTCTCGTAATAAGAGAAGCTGGGAAGAAACTGGGAAACTGGCGACTTATAGGCACAACTCTTTATGTTACTATTGAACCTTGCGCAATGTGTATTGGTGCAATAGTTCTTGCAAGAATACAAAGGGTTGTGTTTGGAGCACGCGATCCCAAAGCAGGAGCTGTTTTATCTATTTACAACATTGGGTTAGATAACAAACTAAATCACTTCGTTGAGGTGAAAGAAGGGGTATTAAAGGATGAGTGCGGGAATTTACTCAGAGATTTTTTCAAAAATATTCGTGCAGAAAAAACCTAGCTACCTTTGAATAGATCAATAATTCCTCTTATTGTGCTTTTTTCTTCGGTGCCTGCAAGTTTTTCCAGCTCACCATCATCAAGCCATACTCCATCGCATGCGGTACATCTGTCAATCTTTATTCCTCGAAAAACGACCTCAGTTAAATCCCCTCCGCATTTAGGGCATTTCATGTAACAGATGCTTTTTATGTTTTGCTTCTGCTCTGCTACAATTTCCTGTCTTAATTTTTCCTTGAGTCGCTTTGCTTTTTCCGCATCTTCTCTGGCAAAGTATTCATCTTCTGTTTTTGTCGGTTTGCTTTTGCTCATCAAAATTTCCCCCTTTCTTTTGTTCTATAACCTGTAGGGATTACACTACAATGCTACAACGAAAAGGATTAGAGATTAAAACCAAGTTATCGTTAATTGGTTTAATAAATCATGCTTTCCCATCAAAATTCCTCCGGTTTCTTTCCCCGTTTCGTCTTAGTGGGTTTATTATAATTCTTTTTTCTTCTCCCTCAACCATTGTGTCAAACTTTATACCATCTTCGTGCTTAAGTGTCATGTAGGCTATCCTTCTTTCGAATGCAGACATCGGGTCAAGTGTAACTGGTCTTCCTGAATTGCGGGCTTTTTTCACTGCCTCTTTAACTATTTTGGATACGGCTGTCTCTCTTCGCTTTTTATACCCTTCTATATCTACCAAGACCCTTTTCTCTTTCCCGGTTTCGCAAGACCGCCCTGCAATCTTACCCACTATGAATTCCATTGCCCTAATCATTTCGCCTTTTTTCCCTATTAGCAATCCTTTGTTTTCACTGATTTTTACCTCAAGTTTGATTTTATCTGAAGTCTCTCTAAGGTTAACCGAATGGGTGGGTACAAAAAATCCAAGAATCATTTCAAGGGCTTTTTTGGCTCTAAGACCCTTTTCGGTTATATCGTCTCTTCTTATCGTAATTCGGACTCTTGCGTTTTTACTTCCTATCCCTAGAACCCCTCTTGAACCTTCTTCAAGAACTTCCACATCCAGGTCGTCCCTTCTTAATCCGAATTCCTCGCATACGCTTATTGTTGCCTCAGATACTGTCTTAGCTTCTCTTTCTATTACTATAGGCATCTCTTTAACTTCCTCCTTTGGCTTGCATGAATCGGCGGTTAACATAGAGTTGCTGGACTATTGAAAGAATGTTACTTACAGTCCAATAGAGTATCAACCCCGAAGGAAGCCCCCAGAACATAACTGTAAAAATCAAAGGCATAAACTCCATCATTTTCATCTGTAATTGATTTTCAGTTCCCATAGATGGGGTGGGAGTCATTTTCTGGGACGCATACCAGGATAGACCCATAGCGAGCGGGAGAATCCTAAAAGGAATTCCTACACCAGGTATATTAAAAAGAAACTCTGGCTCGGAAAGGTCATTAATCCATAGAAAAGAGCTGTGTCTAAGCTCTATTGAATATAGCAAAACATCATAAAGAGCAATGAAAACCGGAAGCTGTATTAGAAGAGGAAGACATCCACCGAGACTGCTAAGGGGGTTTATCCCTTGGCTTGTATATAGTTTCATAAGCTCTGCATTCTGTTTTGCCTTGTCGTCCTTGTATTTTTCTTTGAGTGCATCCATCTTTGGTTTAAGCGCCTGCATCTTTACCTGCATCTCTTTCATAGAAGCCATGCTTTTTATGGTAAGGGGCAGGAAAACCAATCTTATAATGATTGTTATAGCAATTATTGCGAGACCGTAGTTTTTTAAACCCCCGTTTAACACGTTAAGAAACCATAAGACGGGTCTTGCAAGAGGACCTACCCATCCATAGTTAATTGTATTCTCAAGCCCGAATCCGAGAGAGCGTAAAATCTCATAATCCATAGGTCCCAGATACAACTTTGATTCATGAATTGACTTGTTTCCGGGTGGAATAACGTCTGAAGGGTAGCTGAATATAGCTCCAACAACCCCCTCTTTCTCGCCATTTACAAGGCGGACTTGTGTTTCTCCCCCTATCTCAGGGAGGAAAGCGGACAGGAAATATTTATCTGAAAACCCAAACCAGCTTGTTGTGCCGTTGAACACAATAGGTTCTTTCGGTATGCTCTCCACCCTTTCTACATTATCCGAAACCATAGCAAGAAAATCTTTGTTGTTTTTACCCCTTCCATTCTGTTCTACTTTTCCATAAGATTCGATAAGCAGTGTCTCGCTTATAGGAGCCCGAGTTCCATTTTTTACTTCAAAGCTGTGTCCTAAAAGGTAACTCGAAGGGTTTATCTTATATGTTTTTTTTATCTCTATTCCCTGAGGGGATTTCCAGTAAAGTGTTATTTCCTGCTCCTCTTCGGTAACGTTTACTTCATCGGCGCCATCATAATTAAAAGGAATCGGGTTTGGGATTTGGAAATCTTTAAGCATTAAACTTGTATTGAAATCGGGGGGGGAATCTTTCAGGATGTTGACGGGAGGCGAATTGTTGTCAGTAGTTTCTTTATATTTTTCTAATTTCCAATTGACGATTCTGCCTCCGGCTGTATCAATGGTTCCTGTATATATAGGTGTTTTAATTGTTATCAGTTTTCCCTGTGGGTTTAGGGCAAGTTCAGTTTCTTCGATAGGTTTTGCTTTCTCTTCCACTGAGGGTTGTGTTTGCTTCGAGACCTCGTGCTGGGCAGCTTTTTGCTGCTCTGGTTTTTGAGAAGTCTTAGGAGTAAAAAGCGAAGTGTATGTAAAGATTATTAAGAAAGACAAAATAAAAAAAAGTATGTAATTGAGTCTTGTACGATCCATTATCCCCGCTACCTTTTAATTGATTGGGTCATACCCTCCGGCATTTAGCGGATGGCATTTTGCAATTCTTTTTAAGGAAAACCATAGTCCCTTCGAAAAACCGTATTTGCGAAGGGCCTCGACTGAATATTCCGAGCAGCTGGGGTAGAATCGGCAAGAATGCGGAAGAATGGGGGAGAGAAAAAACTTATAGAGCTTTACCATTAAAGCTACAAAGAAAACCAACGGGTTTCTTTTCATAATAATTTCGACCTGACAACACCTGCGATCTCTTCTTCCGCTTTTTTATAACTCAGTGCTTCAATTTTTGTCTTAGTAAGAAACACAACATCAAAGGAATCAAATAGGTTTTTATTGCGCCTGAAAATTTCCCTAAAGATTCTTTTGATACGATTCCGTCCTACTGCACTTTTTGAGCTTTTTTTCCCAACCACAAGTCCAAGCCTGGGAAATCCGAGCGAGTTTGCATTATAGATAACCGTAAAGTTCTCCGTGTGGAGCCTGTTCCCTCTCTCAAAAACCTCTTTGAACTCAGAGCTCTTTCGGATTTTTAAATCACTCGGTAAATGAGAATTTAAGGGAAAAGTCATTTCTTCCAAGGCTGAACTGTCAGACGGTGCCTGCCCTTCGCTATCCGCCTTTTTAAAGTGCGCCTTCCGCCTTTTGTCCGCATCCTTTCACGAAAGCCGTGCACTCTTAATCTCTTCTTGGCGTGTGGTTGATATGTTCTCTTCATCTCAGCCGCTTAAAACTAACACGAAAAGGTATAAAGGTCAAGGAATCACTCCTCAAGTTCCAAACGGCATGCTTTAAACTCGACTTAAAACAAATTATTAACTCTTCAAATTTCAAAAAGTCTCTTTGTTTCGCGAAGGACCTCGATTAATTTGTCAATCTCTTCTCTCGTATTATATAAATAAAAACTAACTCTTACGGCATTTTCTATACCCAGTCTTCTCATAAGAGGCTGGGTACAGTGGTGCCCTGAACGCACTGCGATTCCCTCTTCATCGAGAATCCCTGCAACATCATGGGGATGAACGCCTTTTATATTAAATGAGATAACTCCAACTTTTTCTCCATCTTTTGGCCCGTAAATTTCTATCCAGGGAAAATCGGATAAACTCTCAAGTGCGTAACTTAATAGCTCTCTTTCGTGAGCAATAATCTTTTCCATTCCCAGTCTGTTTAGATAATCCACGGCAGCGCCCAGTCCAATCGCACCTGCTATATTTGGCGTTCCCGCTTCATATTTCCATGGAAGCTCATTCCATGTTGCTTTCTCCACTGTCACTGTCTCTATCATATCGCCGCCGTAAAGAAAAGGCTCCATTGCCTCAAGTAATTCGCGGCGTCCATAGAGGAATCCTGTTCCTGTAGGAGCAAGCATCTTATGACCGGAGGCTACAAGGAAATCACAGCCAAGCTGAGTTACATCTATTGAAAAATGAGGAACGGATTGAGCGGCATCTACTAACACCAGCGCTCCAACCTTTTTGGCTTCTTTAATAATTTCTTCTAGAGGATTTACTGTTCCCAAAACGTTTGATGCATGAATAATGCCAACTAATTTTGTTCTCTCCGAAAGAAGTTTGGGAAGTTCATCCAATTTTAGCCTTCCCTCATCATCTACGTCAAGGAATCTAAGCTTAATTCCTTTTAAGTTTCGAAGCATTTGCCAGGGGACAATATCCGAATGATGCTCCATGATGGTAATAAGAACTTCGTCTCCCTCTTTTAGATTATGTAATCCCCATCCGTAAGCAACAAGGTTTATTGACTCAGTGGCATTCCTTGTAAAAATAATCTCGCGCCAGCTTTTTGCGCCCATAAAATCTGCAACCTTTTTGTGGGCGTCTTGGTATAGGACGGTAGATTCATAACTCAAAGTATGAACCGCTCTATGAATGTTTGCATTGGTCTCCTCATAAAACCTCTTTTCTGCCTCGATTACGGAGTTTGGTTTTTGGGTGGTTGCTGCGTTGTCAAAATATATAAGAGGCTTTTCCCTAATTTTGCGCTCAAATATTCGGAAATCCTTTCTGATTTCGTAAGCGTTGAGATTGATTGAATCACTGTAAGTCTTCCTCATAAGATCACCCCCTTAAAAATTTCCTTAAATCAATAGTCCTCCATCAAAACGTATATATCATCTCCTTCTACTTTTACCTCAAACGTCTCAATTGGGTCAACAGCGGGCAAAGAAAGAACCTCACCGGTTCTTACATTAAATTCCGCCCCATGATGGGCACAGGTTATGGTTTCTCCTTCCAAGATACCATCCGAAAGTGGGTAATCCATATGGGAACACTCGTCTTTAATGACATAAAATTCACCGTCTACATTGCAAATAGCAATAACCTCAGTGTCAACCACAAAGGATTTTATCTCTCCTGGCTGTATGTTGGATCTCTTCGCAACTTTTACAAACTCGGCCATTCATTAACTCCTTTTGTAATTATCTATTCCTCTTCTCCAGGCCAGTCTTTTATACCGTATAGACCGGACTTTAAAACCTTTAGAGCCAGCGTAGCGCATTTAAACCTTATAGGACTTATTCTTATTCCCAATGCGTTTATAATATCATCCTTGGTTATTGCTTTTATTTCGTCCAAGTCTTTGTCTACTATCATTTCAGTTAGTATTGATGCTGCGGCCTGGCTTATTGCGCACCCCTTTCCGGAGAACCTAGTCTCTTTTACTTTGTTGTCCATTATTTTTAGATCAATCCTGATAACATCGCCACACGAAGGATTCCCTTCTTCATGAGATATATCGGGTTCCGGAAGCGTTCCATGGTTCCTGGGATTTTTATAATGATCAAGAATGTATTCCATTTGATCTAAACTCATCTGGAACCTCTCACTTTTAGACTAGAAAATCCCGGGCTAACTAACATCGCTTTTGAAAACGACTAGCTTTAGCAAGTCCTTGGAGCTGTTAGCTTACTGGGTTCTATCAAACAGCTTTCCCTGAACGAACCAATCAGTAACGAGCGATTCCAAATAATTGCGTATCGGATCAACTTTGATATGCTCAAGAATCTCACTCGTAAAAGCAAAGAGAAGAAGTGCACGCGCCGAATCCAAAGTCATTCCTCGGGAGCGCAAATAGAAAATCGCATTTTCGTCAAGCTGGCCTATGGTTGCACCATGAGTGCATTTTACATCGTCGGCGTAAATCTCAAGCTGTGGTTTGGTATCAATCTTAGCTTCATCAGAGAGTAGGAGGTTTCTATTAGTCTGTTTGGCATCCGTTTTCTGAGCGTCCTTATGCACGATAATCCTGCCGTGAAAAACGCCCCGTGACTTGCCATCAAGAACTCCCTTATAAAGCTGGCGGCTGTCGCAATGGGGACTTGCGTGTTCAACCTTCATGTAGTTGTCCATGTGTTGGCGGCCGGTTGACATGAAAAGACCGTTGATATAACACTCTGAACCCTCGCCGGCAAGAACCGGATGGACGTTGTTTCTTACAATTGCACCGCCTAGTAGCAATGAATGTGATGTAACATTGCTGCTACGACCCTGCTGGACACGAAGGGTCGAGATATTAAACGCCCTTTTGCTCTCGCGTTCAATCATGAAGTGGTTAAGCACGGAGTTGCTTCCAACCACAACTTCTGTAACCACGTTTGAAAAATAGACACTTTCATCTAGAGAAACGTGGTGTTCCACAATAGTTGCCTGGCTGTTGTCTTCGGCTAAAATCAGGTTGCGCGGATTGGTGATAGTTGGAGCATCGGCTGTGGTAGTTATATAAAGCAGATGAATCGGTTCTTCGAGAACCGTACCCCTTTGAACATATACAAACGCTCCATCCTCCATAAAGGCAGTATTTAAAGCAAGAAAAGCGTCTTTTTGATAATCCGCATACCTGGTCAAATGATGCTCAATTAAATCTTTGTCTTTATCCAAGGCCATAACAAGACTGCTGACCTTTATTCCTTTTGGTAAAGACTTTAGCGAAGAGAGTTCCTGCAAGTAGCGGCCGTTTACAAAGACAATCTGGATTCCTGATAAGCCCTGAGGTGTGAATGTTTCAATCTCTGTGTGAGAGAGGGTGCGTTGCCCGTTCTGCGAAAGTTGAAATGAAGCCCGGGCAATCGGAGCAATATTAGTGAACCGCCAGTCCTCATCTCGCACCGTTGGGAATCCCAGTTCGGAAAAACGGGTGATTGCATCCTGACGTATTGACCGTAACCAAGAAAGGTCACTGCCAGGTGCATCCTTCTCAAATTGCGAAAACCCCTCTAAGTAACTATTTGTGTCTTGCATCTTAACAGGTTCCATGCTCATCTCTCCCCTTAAGTGTTTGCTGCTTTGATATTCTGCCCTTCGCTTTGTTCCCACGAACTGTATCCTTTGTCCTCAAGCTCCAGCGCCAGTTCCTTTCCACCTGACTTCACAATACGTCCGTCAACCAATACATGCACGTAATCAGTAACGATATAGTTAAGCAGTCGCTGATAGTGAGTAATAATGAGAAATGCCCGCTCAGGGTTTCGCATTGAGTTAACGCCTTTTGAGACGATCTTAAGGGCATCAATGTCGAGACCGGAATCGGTCTCATCGAGAATGCAAAGCTTTGGTTCCAGTACTGCCATCTGAAAGATCTCGCTACGCTTTTTCTCGCCCCCGGAAAAGCCTTCGTTGACGGAGCGTTGAAGTAGGTCGTCATCCATATCGAGGAGCTTCATCTTTGACTTGACCATTTTAATAAATTCTACGTGCTTAAAAGGCTCAAGACCGCGGTATTTGCGGACGGCATTTACGGCTTCTCGAAGAAAGTATGTATTGGCAACTCCAGGGATTTCGACCGGATACTGAAAAGCCATGAAAATCCCTTCACGGGCGCGCTCTTCGGGAGACATATAAATTAGGTTTTTCCCTTCATAGATTATTTCCCCCTCGGTAACCTCGTATGTTTCTCGGCCGGCTAACACCTGAGCTAGCGTGCTCTTGCCCGAGCCGTTGGGACCCATTATGGAGTGGACTTCACCAGCATTTATTTTTAAATCTAGACCTCTTAAAATTTCTTTATCTTCTACTTTGACGTGTAAATTTCTAATTTCGAGCATAACTCCTCCTTAATCTGTAAATGATTGAGAATTTAATGGGCTGCCCCGACATTTTAGCCGACACTTCCCTCAAGGCTAATGCTGAGTAGTCTTTCTGCCTCGACTGCGAACTCAAAAGGAAGTTCGCGGAATACTTCCTTGCAGAAACCATTAACTATAAGCGAGACTGCGTCTTCGGCCGAAAGACCTCGCTGTTGGCAATAGAAGATTTGGTCTTCGCCAATCTTTGAAGTGGTTGCTTCGTGCTCCATTTGGGCAGTGGAGTTGTTTACTTCAATGTAAGGAAAAGTGTGGGCGCCACACTTATCTCCTATAAGCATTGAGTCACACTGTGTGTAGTTGCGTGCTCTATCGGCATTCTTGCCAATCTGCACTAATCCCCGATAGGTGTTCTGACCATAGCCGGCGGATATACCCTTTGAGACAATGTTGCTTCGTGTGTTCTTGCCAATATGGATCATCTTTGTTCCTGTATCTGCCTGCTGTCGGTTGTTGGTTAATGCTACCGAGTAGAATTCTCCCACCGAGTTGTCCCCCTCGAGTATACAGCTTGGGTACTTCCAGGTAATTGCTGAGCCGGTCTCAACCTGAGTCCAGGAGATATGAGAATCGCGTCCCAGGCACCTGCCCCGTTTAGTGACAAAATTATATATTCCCCCCTTACCTTCCTTATCACCTGGGTACCAGTTCTGAATCGTGGAGTACTTGATAGTTGCGTTATCGTGAGCGATAAGCTCTACTACAGCAGCATGCAGTTGAGTTTCACTCCGCTTAGGCGCGGTACAGCCTTCGAGATAGCTTACGTAACTGTTATCTTCAGCAATTATAAGTGTGCGCTCAAACTGACCGGTGTTTTCAGCATTGATGCGAAAGTAGGTGGAAAGCTCCATCGGACAGCGAACTCCTTTTGGAACATACACGAAAGAACCATCGGTAAATACAGCCGAATTTAGTGCCGCGAAAAAGTTATCGTTGTGAGGTACAACAAACCCAAGGTATTTTTTTACTAAATCTGGATATTCTTGAACAGCTTCGGAAATAGAGCAAAAGATGATACCTAATTCAGCCAGTTTTTCTTTAAAAGTTGTAATTAATGAAACACTGTCAAAAACAGCGTCTACAGCAACGCCCGCTAGCATCTTCTGCTCTTCGAGAGGTATTCCCAGTTTCTCGTAAGTTGCCCTGAGCTCCGGGTCTATATCATCGAGGCTTTTTGGTTTCTTTGTTTGTTTTGGTGCCGCATAGTAACTGATGTTTTGATAGTCAATTGGTGGGTAGTGGACGTTCGGCCACTTTGGCTCATCCATTTTGAGCCAGTTCCGGTAAGCCTTCAGTCGCCATTCGAGTAACCATGCCGGCTCGTTCTTTTTTGAAGAGATCAGACGGATTGTATCCTCACTGAGTCCACGTGGTGCAATTTCCTGTTCAATCTCAGTGACAAAACCGTACTTATATTCCCGATTTGCTAACTCCAGCTCTTCAACTTTCATGTTCATAATAACAGCCTCCTTTTTCTATTTTGCAAGGCTCTTCATCACCTAAAAATGTATTAAGCCACATTGCTTTTCTCTCTGTTCAGCATATCCTCCAAAGTGGTGGACTCAAGTATTTTAATCATGGAGACCTGGAGTTTATCCCAGACGGGAAGCTGTGGGCAATTTTCATACAGAGAACATATTGTATCTTTATCCATGCAGTCAATCATTTTAAGCTCACCCTCAATAGCTTCATATACGTCTTTTAGATTAATCTCACCTGGGGATTTCCTGAGGGCGTAACCACCGTCCGGTCCAACCATTGACCGTATAATTCCTCTGTTTACGAGCTTTCGCATAATCTTTGCCAAGTAATTCAAGGGTATATGCTGTTTTTCAGAAATCTCTTTCATGCTGAACCTTTCAACAGGTCGTTTACTCATATAGGTCAGGGACCTCACTGCATAATCCAAAGTTTTACTTACCTGCATGCCCCTTTACCTGCCCTAACTAAACATGGACTTTCTGTGTCTATAATGTATAGGTTACCAAATAGGCAGAAAACTGTCAACTCAGTTTAAGCTATAATGGTAATTTGATAATTCCCTGTAGCTTTGTATAAGGGTATTTATTAAAGCTTTTAGGTCAATAGTAAAAATAAGCTACCAGGTAATTAAAAACCTGTCTATAGTTATCCCGATACTCTAAAATATGGTTGGATTTTTATGTAAATTGATAAAGAAATCTCTTGACTTAGAAACTAAAATGAGGTAAGAATCTGAAGTAGGAATTTAATTCATAAGTCCAATCAAAGAGTTATAAATGAGAGAGCGCGGTGAGGAGGATAACTTTTTAGTAGCCAACGGGTGCACATATAAGTAAAATGGAGGAGTCGATTTTGTTCCTGTGTCAATGTCTCTACATGCATCTTAGTAAAAAATAATGAAACGTGATTTTGCTATTGTTGCTGCAGGCAGTTTTATTTTTTTGCTTGGTGGTTGTGTTGCTACCAATGAGGACTTAAGGGGATTGTATGCAAGGCAAACCAGGCTTGATGCAAGAATGGAACGCTTATCTCAAGATGTTGAATCTTTTAAAAGACAATCTCAAGCATTGGGTACCAACGAACAGCAAATAACACAACTAGAAGATAGATTGAACAACATAGAGCAATCTTATTCAGAGCTAAGCGGAAGATTGGATAGTTTAGAAAGAAGGTCAATTTCTAGCACTCCTCAAGCTTCTCAGCCTGGTGGTGTTACGGGAGGTGGGTTCGGTTCTATGCAATCCGAAGCCCCCGTATA
>JACPIY010000082.1:0-5875 GCA_016187835.1 Deltaproteobacteria bacterium
AGAACCACGGTGTTTATCTTGACCTTAAATCCAACTTCCAAAGCTTTATTTATACCCCGTAAGACCCTGCTTAAATCGCCACCTCTTGTTATTTCACTATACCTTTTAAAGTCTAGACTATCCAATGATACATTGACCCTATCAAGTCCTGATGCCTTTAAATCTTTAGCCAATTCCTCAAGGAAAATTCCATTCGTTGTAAGGGAAAGGTCCTCTAGCCTTTCAATTTCTTTTAGAGAAGCGATAAAGCTCATAATGCCTTTCTTAACAAGCGGTTCTCCTCCTGTAAGTTTTATTTTTCTAACTCCAAGATTCACAGCTATTCTTGAGAACCTTTTCATCTCTTCAAAGGTGAGAATCCGGTCCTTTTCGAAAAGTGTTATGCCCTCGGGTGGCATGCAGTAAATGCACCTAAGATTACAACGGTCGGTAAGAGATATTCTTAGGTAATCTATTTTTCTCCAAAAGCGATCAGAGAGGGTCGGAGATTTCTGAAAGATTTGGGATTCCTGCATGCCCGTCTCCTTTTTACGCCAAATTAGAAATAAGCTTGAAGCTGTGCCCTAAGCACGTTTTGATCAATCTCACCGCCATCCGTATCTTCATCCTTGATGAAAGAGTAACTTAACTGTACCTTCCACTTATGGCTATTTGACAAATAGAAGTTAAGTCCAGGGGTTATCTCATATCTCGACTCCCTACCATCAATATCGTCATCAAAAGCTATATAGCCAAACCTTCCAGCGACCTCGATGAATTCAGGAACTATAAAAAGACCCGCTTGAACCCTGAATCCATGGTCAGTAGCTTCTTCAAAGGCAACATCATCAGGGTCTATACTTCTAAACTGATATTCTGCCTCGGCGCTGAAAATCGAGTACTTAAAGTTAGCATCTGCGGTTAATGCGAACACGTCAGCCTCCGCACCTCCTGCGTCTATTACGGCTCCGCCAAATATCTCATCGAATCTCTCATCAATATCGCCATCTGGAGTTTTATTCCCAATGTTAAGCCCGGGTATCACGGCAAAGGCCGCGCCAAAGGCGATAAGAGGCTTATCTTTACCAAAGTTAGGCGCAATTTTATAATCCCCACCCGCTGGGAAAGTACCTCCATACTTCAACTCACCGCAACATGGAGTGAACATTATCCTACCAGCATAGAGCAAGTTGGAATCAACGCTAGCACCGTTTCTTCCGTCGCCATTGAATATTCCTGCGCCATAGGTGATATAGTTCCCCAGAACTCCGTAGATCGAAGCACCTCTATCACGTCCAAAAGTAAACTCATCGTTCACAATTGACCTCTCAACAAGCTGTAGCTCGGATGATGAATTTAGCTCTTCTCTGGAGAAAGGAACTTTGTACTGACCTGCTCTTGGAGCAAACATTGTATTATATGCAAAATCAAAATACGCATCTCTCAATGAAAAACTACTTCCCTCTCCGCTGGCTTGAATTGCATAAAGCAACCATGGTCTGAAAGCATTACCCTCGAAATACAACCTTAGTCTTCTAACATTGAAATCCGTGGCTGTGTCTTCACCATCCGTGTCATTAATTGAGAATTGAAACTGAGTGCGCAGTTTTATCTTCATTTTGAAATTATCATCCGCCGTTTTAAGAGTAAAGCCGTCTCCGGGCTTTTTATATTCGACCTTAATCTTTTTCCACCAGGCATCCTCTTCCTCCTTACTTAGTTCCTCGATCTTCATCTGATCGGCTTCTTTCTGAGCCTCTAACGACTCTATTTTTTTCCGGAGCTCATCGATTTGCTGCTGGTTTTGCCTTTGGATTTCCTCCATCTGCCTCTTCAACTCTTTAATTTGTTGGTCTGTGGAACTTGCTCCCCAGGAGTCTGTCGAAAAAAGGAAGGGAAGCAAAAAAACAAAAATTAAACACAACTTTCCCGTAAATCCTTTCATGGATGAATCCTCCTTATTGTGGTTTGCAATTTTTCAGTATGCAAGCTACATGCCGCATATAACTACCAGAATACATTTAAGTTTTATTGCTTTGTTTATTCTCGAAACTGTCTTTTGTCTTAAAATATGACAGGAAAAGAGTTAGTAATTTACTTTAGAAGGCAAAATTTATATATAGGCAAACCTTGCTTAAGATTGTGAGTATGATGGAAAAACAAGGTAAGTTCCGATCGCAGAGCACCCTATGGGTGTACATTATTTGATAGAATATCAAATAAATCTGACTCTCTTCCCTTTTTTCAATCGGTATGCAGTCTCCCCATATTCACCATAGATCTCTCTTGAACGAACTATTTTTGTATCTTTAATATAGTGTCCCTTCTCGTTGTGATAGTTATCTAGAGGTTCTAGGAATAGTAAAAATACAGGAAACATTTCAACTCGAAGGCGGTCTCTTTAATTATTTTTGTCATTGTGTCAAATGCTTTGTAACTATGATGTTTCACATTTGAATTTTCTAGCAACAACCTGCTTTGGGTGCAATTGTAGCCGCAAAATTAAATCCTATAATACCGCTTATAATGCTATTACATTCCTGAAGCATTATTGCCAGTTGTTGCCTAGTCTGAGTATATCGTACAGTTTTTGGATGGGAGTTTAATTTTTGTTGAAGCAATCTCATTCTGTCAATATCTGATTGTCTTAGAGTCTTATTATTCTGTTTCTTGTTAAACTCATGGGCAAGCGTGGTTATTTCCTGATGTAACTTCATAATTTCAGGGTCTTTATCAAACGCCGCTTTAGCTTCCTTAAATTCTTTTAATTCTTGAGAAGACCTAAGGTAATGAACAAACTCTTCAGATGCTTTTTTAAGCTGAATACCAACCATTCTCGCCTCTTTCTATCTTTAACAGCAGCCATCTGCTGGTCTCGCAAAACCGGCAAAATCAAATCCTATTCTCTCACTGATAAAAATATTCAATTCTTTTAGCATTTGCACCAGATCATTTTGCGCTTGAAAATATTCCTTTAGTGTTGGGCTCATGAATAACTGCTCCTGCAATTGCTCGATGTGATCGAAATCTTCTTCAGACACACCACCCCAGCTCTGCATCATCTGAAATGCCTGAAGCTTTTCCTGAAACTCCGTAAGTAATCTTTTAGCGTCCGGATCGTTGTGTATTTTATTCATTGTATCTTCAAATCTTCGATGCTGTGGCGTTTCGCCAATTGACAAGGCAAGTTCCCTAGCCAACTTAACTCCGTCTACTTCGAAAATGGAAACGGTATTCCGATTAAGTCTGTCCATTGTTTCCTCCTTAGGATAAATGGGCGGGGGGAATTCCCAATTTGTCGAGTTCGTTACGTATTATACGTTCCGAGAGTTTTCCTCCGCTATGTATTACTTTCCCCTCCACAGTAACAATTGGTGGCAACGCCTGCTCTTTCTCAATCAATTCCAGAATCTCTGGATAGTTGAATGCTTCAGGGGAGAATATTTCGATGAATTCGGTCTGTACTCGGTCACCATATCTTGCACCTAGACGCCTGGCAATCATTTCTGAAGCTGCTCTCCATGTTTTGGATTCATCACAACCCTCGATAGGAAAAGCGAAAATATGAACCTTTACAATCTTGTCCTTCTCCATAACTAGCAGCACCCCGCACCCGATAATGGCCCACAACCGGGAGGCACGCCCCCTCTTCCTCCAGATTTACTGCTAATTCCAACGTTCACACTTCCCAATACCTGATAAGTATCGTCAGAGTTACACTTCGGACATACCGGTTTGATTCCCTCTTCCTTCTCGGCTAGTGTAGCCCACACGTCGAATGTTTCTCCGCAATTATTACATTCATATTCGTAAATCACTTTGCTGCCTCCTTGTCTTTTTTAACTGGTTTTGTTCCAAATAACTCCTCGGCAGCACGTTTAATACTGTCAATCCCTCTTATCTCATCATCAGCAAGCGGCATTATTATCATGGGTAAATTGAAGAGCTCCTTTGCATGGGAAACATATTTTTCCTGCATCATACGGCGTCGAGTGAAGTATTCGTTCGTGCAGTATTCAGGCATTAGAACCTGATTGGCAACAACAAACTGAGTCGGTATACCTGCTTCTTTTAAATCCATCATTGCACGATAGGCTTCAATAACAGGAGTGGACTCAGGATAAAACACAAAAGCGAAGACCGAACGTTCCGGATCCTTCATCCTGTTTATAATGCGATCGAGACGTTTCTGTGTATCTCCTTTTACCCCTTCGCTTTTCTCTGTAGTCGCAACCATCAAACCTACCTGCTCGCTGTAATCAAATGGAAGCTCAAGAAGCCTCAATGTATGACCGGTCGGCGCGGTATCAAATACGATTACATCGTACTCGTCGCTCTCTGCATAAGTCATGAACTTATCAAATGCAGCCATCTCTTCCGTACAGGGCGATTCCAGCTCCTCGCGAATTGCGACCAACATATCATCCGAGTATTTCTTACTTGCATCATCGAGAATCCTTTCCTTGTATTCTTCTACGGCTCTTTCCTGGTCAATGATAACAGCCCAGAGATTACCAACACCTTCCACCTTCTTGACAGTATCTTCGATTTTCTGCTCAAGAACTTCGCCAATGTGCGAAGCAGGATCAGTAGTAAGGAGAAGTGTTTTATGCCCCCTGCTTGCCAGGTGGAAAGCTGTTACGCACGATATGGTGGTTTTACCGACACCTCCCTTACCTGTAAAAAAGATCGATTTGGTCTGGCCTTGAGGAGTCATCAAATTCATCACCGAGGCTGAATCCAAAGTATCAAAACTTGTTTTTAGCGCTGATCCGCTTTCATGAGCAAAAGAAAATCCGGCTACATCTCTATCATACTCGTAGAGAGAGTTCGAAATATTTTTAACTCTTGCAATTCCCTTTATCTCACCATCTCTTTGATAAACGTGCTTTTTTGGCACAGGGAAAGTCTCATTGATTTTTTTGAGGTGTTTTTGCTGCATTTCATAACGCTTCTTAAAAAAGACATTCTCACAAACTTCCTCTGGAAGGATTCCGTTAACAATAAGCTCGATATTTTTAACACCAATTGTCTTCAACTCATCAGAAGACCTTTTTGTCTCGTAAATTGATGTTTTATCCGGCTGCAAGACAAAAACGAATTTAGTTCGGTTCGGATCAGCGAGAAGATTTATTGCCTCATCATACTTCTTTTTGTTTGCCTGAATATTCGCAACAGGTCCTATACACGTATTGCCGCTTCCCTTTGCACTTTCCTCTATATGCCTGCTCCAATCCAAAGGAAGCTCAAGCAAACGGATCGTGTGACCGGTAGGAGCAGTATCGAAAATAACTATATCGTATTGCTCCCCTTTATTAGAAGAATCTCCTGCTATGAAATCTACAAACCGATCAAATGAGGCAATCTCAGTAGTGCAAGGTGAGTTGAATTGTTCTTCCAGCACCTTTATGACGTCATCCGGCATTACCTCTCGCATTGGAGCAAGTATACTTTCCCGGTATTCTTCTGTTGCCTTATCCGGGTCAATTTCCATTCCCCATAGATTGGGCACTCCCAGCGGTGTGATTTTATGTCCAATTTCAGTTTCAAACACATCTGCAAGGTTTGACGCAGGGTCGGTTGTAATGATGAGGGTTTTTGAGCCTTTTTCAGCACAATAAACGGTAGTAGCACATGCCATCGTTGTTTTGCCCACACCACCCTTGCCTGAGAAAAAGATATACTGCGTATTATTCATTTAACTATCCTCCTATAAATTTTAAGAGTTCCTCGTACGACGGATACTCCCTCTGTTTAACCACCTTTCCGTTTACCGCAGTTACTGGCAAAACACTCACACCATTTGCTTTAAGCAGGGAAAGGATTTGTGGATTCTGCATAAATTTTGGCCCCTGCTGAGAAAGGAGATAGCATTCGATTTTTACTTTGCCGTTAT
>JACPIY010000082.1:5926-23858 GCA_016187835.1 Deltaproteobacteria bacterium
CTAGCAGAGCTGGATCAATAGTCGGGCCGCACAGCCCCCCGGGACAGCACATAGGTGGGTCGAAAATCTCTATTTTGATTGTCTCTTTTTCTGGATTCGCAGTCATTGTCTTACCTCCTTTTAAATGCTAGAACTTAGGTTATTGCGACACCGATGCATTTTTATGTAATAACTATTTAACAAGTAGTATGCCAATAGATACAATTTACTAAAATCATTAATATTCCTTGTACAAATAATATTAAAATTTAAAAGTATTACTGTCATAAAATAAGACATCTGACACTTTACTTCTTTATATTTAACCTCTTGGTCATTTTATCCCTTGTTCCGTTATCTTATTCTGCAAGGTATCCAAGCCTATTTGCTTTCTTCTTAGAGATTAATCCCATAAAAAGCAGCATGGGACCACCTCCTACCGTATCCAAATAGATTCAAACCCTCATCTCCTTATCAATCATTTGCTCGCAATTGTTTTAGTGCCAATGCAAATTGTTCCCAATCTAAAGTACTTGCCCAGCTTTTTCTTTAATCATCTTTAACAACTCTCCTTGAGATACAAGACCAACAATACACTTCCCGTTCTCTCTCAAGATCAGACGATTTTCAAGAGCCATGATGTCCTGCTGAAATATTTCGTTCTTAAGATATTTTCCTAAGAAGGAAAAGAGTATCCTGTTTAATGGCTCATCTATTTTTATAAAGTAATATGCCCACGTTCCTCGTTTTTCAAAATCTAACAATCCTGCATTTCTCAAGACTGAAAGATGTTTGGATATTTGATACTGAGGAATTCTGAGCGCATCAACGATTTCACAAACGCACAGGGACCTCTCTTTCAAAAAAAGATTTACAATTCTTAAGCGTGTGTCGTCAGCCAAAGCTTTAAAAACCTTTGTTGGTTTAATCAGTTTAATCACCCCAATCTTCTATATATCTATATGCACATACAGGCATGTATTATAACAAAGGCTATCAGTTAGTCAAGTAATGTCAGTACATTTGTAAATTAGAGATCAAAAATACTCCATTCCTGCACTTCTAGATAATGTAATATTTTCTGACAATCTGACGCTTTTTCTATACTTGACTCTCATAAAAGATGCCTAAAACAAAAGAAATTTGGTTGGCATATTTCTTGCCACTTTGAAAGCGGGGATTAAACCATGGGTTTCAGAACACAGGAACTTCTGCTGCTCTTCGGTGTAATTACCTTGATCTTCGGGGGGAGGAAAATCCCTGAACTTGCGAGAGGAATGGGGCAAGCAGTCAGGGAATTTAGAAAATCCATTAAAGAAACAAAAGAAGAGGTTAAAGCTATTGAAGAAGGAGGAAAAGGGGACTTAACTAACGAGTAGAAAAATCACAAGGGAGATAAAACAATGGAGGATAGTACTTCATATATATAGCTTTTCTCACAATGCCTACTATGGTTTTCCTTTAATAATTGCGGCTATAACATGGATTCGAGACACTCTGGATAAAGAAGAAGTTAAAGAAATAAAAAATATAAAGAGGTGAATTAAGATGCCCCAACTCCAAGAAGATGCAAATGTAAGAATGCGGGAAGATGTAAAAAGAGCGTTATCAAAGCCAGTTGAAGAGCGTAGCTGGGTTATGGTTATTGACATTGAAAAATGTATCGGTTGTCATGCTTGCACTATTTCTTGCATCGCTGAAAATGTTTCTCCACCAGGAGTCACTTATAGAAAAGTTTTTGATATAGAAACCGGAGAGTACCCCGATGTGAAGCGGCTTTTCATGCCAACCAACTGTATGCACTGTGACAACCCACCTTGTGCTAAGGCTGCAAATGCTATAGTGCCCGGTGCTATTGAAAAGCGACCTGATGGGATAGTTGTGTTAAATTACAAAAAATTCCGTGGTAAAAAGGTCTTTGAAGCCGCTACTATAGCCTGTCCATACACTGCTTTCTACTATGACGATGGTAGCTTTTATACACAGAATACACCAAAGCTAGAGTCCTATGAAACAAGGCCGAGCTTTGAATATGGGAAAAAATGGATACGGAAAAAGGGTAAGGATGAACCTCCAATTGAAACTGGTCGAAAATGCCATTTCTGCTTACACCGTTTGAACGCTGGTATGGTTCCTGCCTGTGTTACAACTTGTACGGGACGCGCTATGTACTTTGGTGATTTGAATGATCCGCAAAGCCTTGTTGCTGAGCTCCTAAAGAATAAACCTTCCTATCGAGTAAATGAAAACCTAGGTACTAAACCTAGGGTTTATTATCTCCACGGCACTTACACAGAAAAAGAACTGAAGGAAGGCTGTGCAGCTTGTCACGAGTAAAACTCTTTAGGATTTTTTAGAAGTGCTTAAAACTCATTAAGAAGGGAGGTCTTACCCATGGAAAGGAATAAAGATTGTATTTATGAGGTCTTGGAAGAAGAAGAGACCTTAAAGCAAGGGAAATTAAACCGAAGAAATTTTATTAAGACTAGTGCTTTCCTAGGCGGGTCTGTATATCTGAGCCAGCTTGAACGGGTCTTCGAACTTCTTAATAAAGCTGAGGCGGGAATCCTCACACCCGATGAAGCCTATGAACTTGCCAAAGCCGAAAACATCCTCTACTCAGTCTGCCTCCAATGCAACACTGGATGCGGCATAAAGGCAAAGATTTTAGACGGTATCGTAGTAAAGATTGATGGCAATCCACTTAGTCCCTGGACCCTATATCCACACCTACCTTATGAGACATCCCCTTTTGACATTGCAACTCTTGATGGTGCCCTTTGCCCTAAAGGTCAAGCAGGGCTTCAAAGTGTTTACGATCCATACAGAATTCGCAAGGTTCTAAAACGGGCAGGAAGGCGAGGAGAGAATAAGTGGGTAACAATTCCTTTTGATCAAGCAATAGATGAGATTGTAAACGGCGGCTATCTATTCAAGAAGGTAAAAGGAGAGGAAAACCGCTATGTTCCGGGTTTAAAAGATCTCTGGGCACTGAGGGACTCCGAAGTTGCAAAGAAGATGGATAAAGCTGTAAGTGAAATCCTGCATGAGAAAGACAAAAACAAGAAAAAAGCTTTAATTGAAAAGTTTAAAGCGGATTTCAAAGACTATTTGGACAAAATGATAGACCCTGACCATCCGGACATGGGACCCCTAAACAACCAGATGCTCTTTGTGTGGGGAAGGCTAAAAGATGGAAGGAAAGATTTTATTACGAGATTTATGGATGCCTTCGGTTCCACCAATGCCCACGGACACACAACAGTCTGTCAAGGTTCTCTCTACTTCACAGGAAAGGCTATGAGCGAGCAGTGGAAGTTTGATGAGAAGGATAAAAAGGTTAAATGGACAGAAGGAAAGAAATTCTACTGGCAGGGTGAGCTTGAACACGCGGAGTTGGTAATTTTTGTAGGTGCTTCTCCTTTTGAAGGAAACTATGGACCACCGTTTCGCGCACCACGTATAACAGACGGAGTCGTTTCTGGACGTCTTAAGTACGCAGTTATTGACCCTAGGCTCTCAAAGACAGCCGGTAAAGCATGGAAGTGGATCGATGCAAAGCCTGGAACAGAGGGTGCATTTGCTCTTGCCATGATTCGCTGGATTATCGAGAATAAGAGATTCGATTCAAAGTACCTTATGAATGCCAATAAAGCCTCAGCCAAAGAAGACAATGAGCCAACTTGGACAAACGCCGTGTGGCTTGTAAAGATTGAAGATGATAAGCCAGGCGCTTTCCTCCGTGCTCATGAGGTTGGATTTCCGAAGGAAGAAAGAGTGCAGGTGGTTAAGGATGAGGAAATCAAATACGAATACGAAAGGTTCGTGGTTCTAAAGGATGGAAAGCCAGTCCCAGTTGATCCTTATGATGAAAAGGAGCCTGTTGAAGGTGATCTTTTTGTTGATACTGAGATAAATGGGATGAAGGTAAAGAGCGGAATGCAGTTGCTTTACGAAGAGGCTTCGAAAAAAACGATTGAGGAGTGGGCAGAAATCTGTGGCGTAAAGCCGGAAGACATCATAGAACTTTCCTATGAATTCACAAATCATGGAAAGCGAGCTGTTGCTGACATCCACAGAGGTTCATCTCAGCATACAAATGGCTTTTACAATAATTTAGCCTGGTTCACGCTGAACCTTCTAAACGGAAACTACGATTATAAAGGCGGCTTCATTCAAAAATCGGAGTATAAGCCTACAGGAGAGAAAGAAGGACCATTTAATTTAAAACAGATGCATCCGGGAAAAACAACCCCATTCGGAATTTCGATAATCCGTCACGGTATGAAATACGAAGACACAACTCTTTTTAAAAGTTACCCTGCAAAGCGTCCGTGGTTTCCACTAGCGAGTGATGTTTATCAAGAGATAATCCCTTCATTAGCGGATGAGTATCCGTATCCGATTAAAGCCATGATTCTCTATATGGGCACCCCAGTCTATTCTCTTCCTGGGGGTGGACCGTTAATCGAGATACTTTCGGACCCAAATAAACTCCCTCTTTTTGTTCAGATAGATATTACAGTCGGCGAGACCTCGATGTTTGCTGATTATGTGTTCCCAGACACGACTTATCTAGAAAGGTGGGAATTCCAGGGCTCTCATCCGAGCGTTCCTTATAAGGTTCAGCCTACACGTCAGCCTGTTATTCCTCCCATCCCTGAGATGGTAAAAGTTAATGGTGAAGAGACGCCAATATCACTCGAAGCCTTTATTCTAGGTGTGGCCGAAAAACTCGGTCTTCCTGGTTTCGGTCCGAACGGGTTTGGTGAAGGAAAACCGTTTACACATCCCGACCACTTATACATCAAGATGGTAGCAAATGTTGCTATGGAAGGAAAACCAGTTCCCGATGCTGACGAGAAAGAGGTAAAGCTCTTTATGAAATCTAGAAGGCATTTGCCCAAAGGGGTATTCGATCCTGATAGGTGGGAAAAGTCGGTAGGGAGCGAGAACTTTAAAAAGGTCATATATGTGCTTAACCGTGGTGGAAGATTCCAGAACTATGAGGATGCATGGGAGGGTGAACAGGTAAAGAACAAGTATGGGGCCCTTGTAAATATGTATCTTGAGAAGGTTGTCAAAACTAAGAACTCCATGACAGGAAAGTCATTTAAAGGAATCGCGTCTTACATTCCGGCTCCTGCTGATGTTCTAGGAAATCCGATTGAGGATAAAGAGGAGGGGTTTGATCTCGAACTGATCACTTACAGAGTGATTCAGCATACAAAGTCGAGAACGATATCTAACTACTGGCTGCTTTCGATCGAGCCCGAAAACTCAATCCTTATAAATAAACGAGATGCGGACAAGCTAGGATTTAAAGACGGTGAGGAAGTTAAGATCATCTCTAAAACAAATCCGGAGGGAACATGGAACCTCGTGAATGGAGATAAAAAACCCATGGTTGGAAAGCTCAAAGTCATTCAGGGAATTCGTCCTGGAGTCGTAGCCTTTAGCCTTGGTTTTGGGCACTTCGCATACGGAGCGAGAGACATAGTGGTTGATGAGAAAGTTGTAAAAAGAGACGAGCGCCGTGACAAGGGAATTCACGCAAACGCTGTGATGCGACTTGACCCCGTGCTTAAGAACACGCCTCTTGAGGATTTAACTGGCGGGAGCGTTTCTTTTTACGATACAAGAGTGAGATTGGTGAAAGCATGATCGTAAAGTGGGGCGTAGAAGATACTAAAAAGATAGTAGCACAAACAATCTCTTAGGAGTTGGGGCTCCACACCTCCTGGGAGACCCACTTCTACGCCCCGTTCTGAAAAAGAATTAATGCTCAATCTATACAGTAGGTAACATCCTCACAAAGTATCCGTTAGCTGGCGGATTTGAATTGAAGACGGTCCAAAGCTTCGAATAGCATAGGAGGGAAATTAGATGAGAGAGAGTTCACTTAAATTAAGTATTTCTGCCCTCTTTTTAGGAATCCTATTTTATATTGGTTTATCCTTGGCTTTTACTGAAGAGGTTAGGGGAGAAGAGACCTCAGAAAAAACTAAGCTCAATGAATTTGAGAAAAAACTGGAGAAGCTGACAGAGGATGTTGAAAATATAATAAAAAACAGGATGGAAGAAAAGGAGGAAATGGGTGAGTTAAAAGAAAAACTGAATCAACTCACCCAAGAATTAAAAGACCTAAAGGGGAAACCTGCCGAAGAAAAGAGAACTGAATCTAGTTATGAACCTGCTCCGAAAATTTTAACCGAAGTTCCTTCTGGCGAACATCTTTATTTTGAAGGACTGGGTCTTAACGAAAACCTTCCCGAAAGAGCAATTTCTCTAAACAAGCTTCGTGTAGGTCTCTGGCTTCAATACCGCCTTATGTACAGTGCAAGTAATATTCCTGGTCCAGTAAACACTAATTTTGGTAACACAAAAAGCTACGATTTTCTGCGTCAAAGAGCTCGTATTGGTATTGATATCAGACCCTTTGAGAACGTAGGCGGTTATACCCAGCTTGAATTTAGAGGCGGCTTAGGGGTAGGGCCTGATATTAGCGATCCGAGAGCGGGAATTGATTTTGATAACGTCGCCTTTAACAGGCTAGATGATCGAGGCCTCCGCTACGCTTACTTTTACGCTTCTCCGATTAAAGAAGCTACCTTCATAGCAGGAATTATTCCGTCTTCGGATTACTTGGGAGACACACAGTTTAGCGCGGACTGGGATTTTAATGTTGGAGGCGTGGCTCTTACTGGGGAGATTAGTAACTTTACTTACAGGCTAAGCTATTTGAGACTTATCGAAGGACTCGGATTCAACATAATCAATGAACTGGGAGAAGATGCTCATCTTATCCTAGCCGATTTTACTAAATCTTTTTTTAATGAAGCTACAATAGTGGGACTTCATGTCTATTATCTTCTAAATGACATTGATGAACCTTCTATGGGAGATTTTCAGGAAGCTTGGATTGGAATTAGCGGAAGAACAGAAATAGGTAATACCGGAGGGGTCACACCAGGGAGTTGCATTTAAAGGCGAGGGAATCTTACCTATTTTTGATCTTCCTTCTGGTCCACTCGTTCTAAGTGGTCAATTTATATTTGCCTCTGGAGACGGGGACGGGGAAATGGATAATCGCTTCAACACTATTGAGGGGCTTGTAGGTACACAGGGATACTGGGCATATACTCATATCTTAACTGCAAACGGACCCTCTGATGTAAATGACTTTGGACTTGATATTGGAAATACAAGATTGGGTAGTGGAGCAGGTCTTATTACTTCACAGGTTAAGTTAAACATGCCTCTGCATAGATTGATTGGATTAGAACTGGAAACCGGCACCTTTTGGTCTGCTAAAAAACGGGCTGGAGCTAAATATATGGGTACCGAAGTAGGAGGAATGCTTACTTTTCCTATCGTGAAGCCGCTCCGAGTTCAAATCGGTGTTGCTTATGCAAGATTAGGAGGTTTTTTTGAATCCCTTATAGAAGAGGATCAGCAGCTAGACAGAGATATTTATGAACTATTTTCAAGAATACAATTGGAATTTTGAGGGAGTTAGATTAGATAGCGCAGCTTGGAAGAGTACGAAAATAGATATGATTGCAGGATTGATAGTAGCAGAGGGTAAATCAAAAAGATTTGGCTCAGACAAGAGATTTTATGAGCTGGACGGAAAAACTTTTCTTGAAATAGCATGTGAAAAAATAAGTAAGGTGTGTGATAAAAATTACATAATTATAGATAAATATTTCTCTGACAATCAAATCAATTTGGAGGGATTCGTTACTCTAAGAGACTTGGAGGATGAGAAAGGTCCACTTATAGGCATTTATTCCGCGCGCTCTCAGATAACCGATGAAGGTTGTCTTGTGATGCCGATTGATATGCCCAATTTAAGTATTTCTTTTCTATGATATATATAAAGAGCAGGCAAGTTCCTTTGACCTTATAGTTCCCTATACTGACAATCTCTTACCTTTGCCGGGATTCTACTCAAAAAGACTACTCCCGCTCATGAAGTCCACTCTGGAAAAAGGGGTTCTCTCAATAAAATCCCTAGTAATCCAAGCAGAAACTGATAAGAAATTGAAAGTCTTAAAGTTAACAGTTGAAGATATTAAAAGATTCGGGAATCCAGAAAAAATCTTGACTAACATAAATAAAAAAGAAGATATTGAGAAAATGGGCACCAAACTTATTCTTGTTTGATCTACCTCCAAACAAAACAACCCTAATTGTAGTCAGGACACATGTAATCACAACCGCAATCAGGGAAAACTTATTCAGACCCGTTTGGATATAAGCAAAATAACTGAGAATACAGCCCCAAACATTTGTGCTATACCGAGCAAATACCGTATAATGGCCCAAGTTATGACGGGTCTCATTTTTTAATTAGTTGTATTTTGTACGAATTCAAGAACTTTGGCTTTGATGGAATCCCTAATTTCTCTTATACTGGCGAGCTTTTCCTCCTTTGCTCCTTGAAGAGTGGAAGGGTTTTCCAAACCCCAGTGGAGTCTTTGCACAACACCAGGGAATATGGGACATCGTTCCGCACTCGCTTCATCGCACACCGTTATAACATAGTGGTACCTCTTCCCTTGTCTCAGGAAATCAACTGCGCTTTTAGTCCTATTCCTTGAAATATCAATTCCAATTTCTTGCATTGCTTCAACAACCAATTGATTGAGCGTACCCGGTTCTATGCCACCGCTTTCGACTTCGAAGAAGTCACCACCATATAGTTTTAAAAATGCTTCCGCCATTTGGCTTCTAGCACTGTTATGAACACAGATAAAAAGAACTTTTTTCTTTTTCATAAACTCTTCCTCCATTCGAAGTTCATTCTTCTATTACCTGCTGTGCTGCACAACATCCAGGCTTGTGCACACATGCACATCCAATCACCCCTAAATACGATCCGGCTACTGGGGCCAGCAAATAAACCCAGAGATTATCAATCCGTCCTGAAACAAGGGCTGGAGCCAATGAGCGTGCGGGGTTCATGGAAGCCCCGGTAATCGGGCCTGCAAAGAGCGCCTCCAGACCGACGACTGCCCCGATAGCCGCACCAGCCATAATGCCTTTTTCTTTGGCACCTGTATAGAAACACTGAGAATGACGAACATCAGAAAAAACGTCAGTATTACTTCCAGCACAAAGGATTGAGCAACCGGACCAGACGGCAAAGTAGCACCTAAAGTGGTATGGCCGAAGAAAAGCAAGCGCAGCGTTAAGCTGGCAGCAATAGCACCTGCGCATTGACTCAGGGTATAAGGGAGGCGCCGCGCAATCCAAAAACCCAATGTCACAGCCGGATTGATATGCGCCCCGGAAACATCGTCCAGCGCATAAATCATGGTCATCACGATCAAACCAAAGGTAAGGGAAATACCTACATGGGAAACAACTCCGCCGCTCACATCGTTTATGATGATGGCTCCGGTACCTGCGAAGACAAGACCGAAAGTACCAATAAATTCCGCTGTAACTTTCCTTATCCACAAAGGGTTAGCTCCGCTTAGCCGGCTTCCTCGCCCGTATAAAATCACTCATGAATTTTCCGTCCACCTGAGGTGCAATGGTATCCACATCAATGCCTGTATTAGTCAGGAATTCCCGTGCATCATCTATACGAAAGATGCGCGTAGGCTCCAGGCTAATCTCGACAAAGCCGGTCTTTTCCAGCTTGGATTGGTACTCGTTTTCCCCAAGAGCTCCAGCCACACAACCGACCCAGAGTTCCACACTTCGGCGAAGCTCATGGGGCATCTCCCCTCGAACCACTACATCAGAAACTGCTAAGCGGCCGCCCGGTTTAAGTACACGAAAAGCCTCTGCTAGGACACGGTCTTTATCAACGGAAAGGTTAATAACACAGTTGGAAATAATTACATCCACAAAATTATCAGGCAACGGAATGTTTTCAATCTCCGCTTTGAGGAACTCCGCATTTTCTATTCCGGCTTTCTGCTGATTTTCTCTAGCTAATTCGAGCATTTCGTCAGTCATGTCAAGACCATAGACCTTACCGGTCGGTCCCACCCTTTTTGCAGATAACAACACATCAATGCCGCCCCCTGATCCGAGGTCGAGTACCGTCTCGCCTGGATTAAGCTGGGCAAGAGCCGTTGGATTGCCGCAACCAAGTGAAGCCGAGACTGCTTCACTCGGTAGTTCAACAACCTCATCAGCTTCGTAGAGGTTAGACGTAATCGGATCTTTCTTACCCTTTCCTGGCAAAGTTCCGCAACACGAGGAACTGCCCTCCATTACAACATTCAAAGCGATCTGTCCATATTTTTTCTTAACAACCCCTTTAATATCTTCATTACTCACAGAAACTTCATTTGAAGTTTTGTATTCATTTTTTAAGCGCATGAGACCCTCCTATTTACAAAATGAAATTATGATTTCGGGTTTAATTGCCCGGCTGCGGGAACAACACTCAGCAAACAAGAAAGCTAGGAGGTCCTGCAATGCCTTTGTGTTGGCCGTATACCACAAGAACTGCCGGTCACGCCGAACCGTAACCAGATCTACGTTCTTTAACTTTTCTAAGTGATGGGAGAGCGTAGAGTTTACAATTCCCAGTTCCGTCTGTATATCGCCAACCACCATGCCCTCTGGATGTGCGGAGAGCAACAACTGCATAATCCGAAGACGCGGTTCGGTTCCCATTGCCGATAACATATTTGCATAGTGTATTACATCACTTTTGTCTAAGTTTTTTAATTCCATATTTCTATTATAATAGAAATATAGAAATATGAAACTGGTTTTTGCTAAAAATTCGTAGAATCTTGAAAAATGTGAGTTCGATAGAACTTCAAAGGAAGCATCTACGTAAGATAAGAATTACGTTTAATAATAAAAAGAACTAATGAGGAACGGAGGATTTTTTTCTAATAGCCGTGGGTACATACAAGGCTACCCTGCCCTTACAAAATAAACGGGCTTGATGAGAGCAACTGACTAATGCTATTCGCTTAATTACTAAACAACTGTGAGGGAAATAGAACTTAGTCTGGCCTTAGGCATTAACCTCAAGTTAATAGCTTCTTAACCATTTCTTAACATTTCTAGGGTTTAATCATTCACAGATTCAAACAAATTTTTAAAGGAGGTTAAAAATTATGCGTAGTACAAAAACAAAGTCAATTCCGAAGGTGTTCGTCTTATTAGCAGGCCTTCTCTTTTTTTCCCTTACATTAGGTGTCAATGCTGGATTTGCTGACGAGCCAGTAAAAGTCGATCCTAATATTCCATCCTACGCGAAAGTAAGCGGTGTATCTGGAAATGTAAATAGTATCGGTTCAGACACTATGAATAACCTTATGACACTCTGGTGCGAAGGATTTGCAAAGTCCTATCCAAACGTAAGATGTCAGATAGAAGGAAAGGGCTCCAGCACTGCTCCACCAGCTCTTATTGAAGGAACAGCTCAAATAGGTCCCATGTCCCGCCCTATGAAAAGCTCTGAGATCGATGAATTTGAAAAGAAGTTTGGCTACAAACCCACTGAGATTCGGACTTCAATTGACTCTCTTGCAGTTTATGTTAATAAAGATAACCCAGTAGAGTGTCTTAGCATGCTGCAAGTGGATGCAATCTTTTCAAAAACAAGAAGCTGTGGCGAGGCTGGGGATATAACCACTTGGGGTCAGGTTGGTCTCACAGGGGATTGGGCAAACCGTCCTATGAGTCTATACGGCAGAAACTCTGCTTCAGGAACATATGGATTTTTTAAAGAGCACGCGCTTTGTAAAGGGGATTACAAAGACCAGGTGAAAGAACAGCCAGGCTCTGCATCCGTTGTTCAAGGTGTAACTGAGGACCGTTTTGGAATAGGATATAGCGGAATTGGATATAAAACTTCTGGCGTTCGTGCTGTTCCGCTTTCCAAGGCAGATGGACAACCTTGCAAAGAGGCTAACTACGAAAATGTATTAGATGGTTCATATACGCTCGGCAGATTTCTTTTTGTTTACATAAACAAAGCTCCCAATAAACCGCTCGATCCACTAATTGCCGAGTTTATAAAGTTTATTGTGAGCAAAGAGGGTCAGGAAGTGACTATTAAAGATGGTTACGACCCGATTCCGGCGAGCATATCCGCGGAAGAGGTTAAGAAAGTTCAGTAAATAAACCAAATACCCGAAGACCCGAAGGTAATTTTATGTCAGCGTTACCAAATCCTAAAACAAAGGATGAGCAGGCCGCCAGAGCATCAGCAATACAGCGAAGGCGGCTTACCGACCACGCTGCTCGTGCAGTGGTCACTTTTGGCGGAAGTGGAATTGTATTGTGCATACTGGCCATACTGGTTTTTATTTCTCTTGAGGTTTATCCGCTTTGGAAAGGTGCAAAGGCTGAACTTGTCGGAAGGTATAATCTAGTGCTCCCACAAAGAACCCCCATCGTAACCACCGACCGAACCGTGGGCGACTCAAATACCAGCGAATCTTCGGAAAGCCAACTAACTACGATCAATGGCTCTGCAGTAGGCTCGGAATTTCCAATTCTTGCACTCGGCGTAGAAGAATATAAGAAAATAGGATACATCGTAACTAGTACAGGAAGAATTGATTTTATCTCCCTTAAAGATGGAAACACGCTTGAACAAGTCTTGATTGAGGGGTTAGACAGCAGGCAGGTAACATCGGCTAAGGGTTCTTTAGATAATCGAAAATTTACACTGGGAACCAGTGATGGGTACGTGTTACCGGTACAAATTAACTTTAAAGTGAGCTTCAATGATAACGACGAGAGGGTAATTGACCCTGAAGTAGTAGCGGGAGAACTTATTCAGGTTGATACATTTCCAATTACGCATGTTGCTTTTGAAGCTCCTAATGAGGGCACTAAAGCCGTCGCTGCAGTTACATCCGACGGCAGGCTAATATTTCTATCGGAGCTAACGACACGTTCTTTATTGGGAGAAGAAAAGAAAGAACAATTCAAACATGACCTTACTTCTCAACTTAACGGTAACACAGTTACGGCAATGGCTCTAGATGGTTTTCCCGACAATCTCTACGTAGGAACAAAAGCGGGAAAGATTTTTCATTGGGATATGAGAGATAAAGCAAATCCAAAACTCAACGACATTATTGATGCTACCAAGAATCCCGGTACGGCAATTACTGCCCTTGGTTTTCTAATTGGAGATCGCTCACTCATAGTGGTCGACGAGGCCGGTGATACCTCTACATGGTTTCTGGTAAGAGATGAAGAATCTCCAGGTGCTAAGAGACTCGAGAAAATTCATGAACTCGCTTCACATCAAGCCCCGGTTACGGCAATTGCTGCCTCTGCAAGAGACAAAGGTTTTTTGAGCGCTGATTCAAAAGGAAACATCATTCTTCAATATGCGACTTCAGAGCGAAAACTGCTGGAAATACCAGGCCAGAGTATCCCGATTAAAGCGCTTGTATTTGCTCCAAAAGCAAACGGTGCGCTAGCAGTTGATGAGAAAGGAACTCTCTATGATTGGGAAATAGATAATCCTCATCCGGAGACAAATTGGAAGGCTCTTTTTGGGAAGGTCTGGTATGAAGGTTACGACAAACCTGAATATGTGTGGCAATCAACAGGGGGAACGGATGATTTTGAGCCTAAATTTAGCCTCACTCCTCTGGCTTACGGAACATTAAAAGGGACTTTTTATGCGCTTCTTTTTGCTATTCCGTTGGCAATTCTAGGAGCCATTTGTGTTTCTCAGTTTATGCATCCCTCTCTAAAGAACACCATAAAACCCATAATCGAAATAATGGCGGCTTTACCGAGTGTTGTTTTGGGTTTTCTTGCTGGGCTTTGGATGGCTCCCCTTGTGGAAAAAATAGTACCCGCCTTTTCCATGATGCCTTTAGTTCTTACTATTATGACTTTGATTTCTGTATTTCTTTGGAGGCTCGTTCCAAAATCAATACGAGGAAAATTTAAAGAGGGGACTGAGTTTCTACTCCTTATACCGGTATTTTTCCTTGGAGTCCAGATATGCCTTTGGCTGAATGGCCCTGTCGAGGCCCTACTTCTCGGTGGAGATTACAAGGCTTGGTTATTAAACACGTTGGGGCTTCAATTCGACCAAAGAAACTCTCTGGTCGTGGGGTTTGCTATGGGGTTTGCCGTTATTCCCATTATCTTCACCATTTCCGAAGATTCGTTATCTAACGTTCCGAAGCACTTAACTTCAGGCTCTTTAGCCCTCGGTGCGACCAGGTGGCAAACGGCAATTCGGGTTGTTCTTCCAACGGCGGCTGCAGGAATATTCTCGGCAGTGATGATTGGTTTTGGTCGTGCTGTTGGAGAAACGATGATAGTTCTTATGGCAACCGGAAACACACCGGTTATGGATTGGAGTATTTTCAACGGCTTTAGAGCGCTGTCCGCAAATATCGCCGTTGAGATTCCTGAGGCACCACATGGTGGAACTCTGTATAGAATTCTTTTCCTCGCAGCGCTTTTACTCTTTCTCATGACTTTCATTTTAAACACAGTTGCAGAGTTGGTTAGGATAAGGCTCAGGAAAAAATATGGACAGTTGTAAGAAAGAAGCGGTGATAGACATATTCAGTGTAAAACGGTCACGAGCAAGACTCGTGAGCTACCCATAGGGAGATATATAAAACAAATAACCAGGTATTTACAGTCTTGCTGGTGGACTCATTTCAGTTACTTAAGGAATTTTTGTGATTAGTCTCGAGGTGTATTTATGAAAAATTTCTGGAAAAGCGGAGACCCGTTTGTATGGCTTACGGGTGGAGCTTTTATCTTCAGCCTTCTTATGATAGCTGGATTGCTATTTCTCATAATGGCTAAAGGATTAGGTTTCTTTTGGCCTACCGACATCGCCCAGGTAACGCTTGAGGATGGGAGCAAGCTACTGGGACAGGTACGGGGTAGGGAAGAAATACCACAACCTGGATCACCCATTGGAACTCCGGAGCGCCGTAGAATTCAGCTACAGATTGGTAACAGGGATGTATATGGTTTGGATTTTAAGTGGGTGGACGAAGACAGGATTAAAAAAACAGATTATCCGCAAGACGCGGTTCTTTTTGAAAGGCGGGAATGGGGGAATATGTATGGATTTATAAAAGAAATTCTTGTGGATGGAAAAGTAGTTGCCGGAGGAAATAAAGAATCATGGATTGCTCTTAACTCATACCTTCCCAAAACACAAGAAATATACAAAGAGATAAAACGGATTGAGAAAAAAGAGATAGGGGATATAAACTACAAAATTGAAAGTCTGAGACTTGAAATCCGAAAAATAGAACTTCAGGAGGCAATAACTAACCTTTCTATTCAGGCCAAGATTACAAACCTTGAGGACCAAATAGAAAATCAAAAAAAGCTTTACCGAGACAAAGAATTTGAGCTCGAAAGTTTATACAAGAAACAAAACAAGGATAAGATAGTCGTTGTAACTGTAGATGGAAGAGAAAAGGAATTGTCTTTAGGTGTGATTGTCCGTTCCTATCAGCCTAATACTATGAGTTGGTTTGGTAAGGCTGTTCTCTATTTATCAAAGCTCTGGGAGTTTGTCGCGGACGAGCCCAGGGAATCAAACACAGAAGGCGGTATTTTCCCGGCCATATTCGGCACGGTGATGATGGTGTTCATAATGAGCATAGCCGTTTTGCCTTTTGGAGTTCTTGCCGCACTCTATCTCAGAGAATACGCAAAGCAGGGTCTCATTGTAACAATCGTTAGAATATGTGTTAATAACCTTGCGGGGGTTCCCTCAATAGTATTCGGCGTTTTTGGGCTCGGCTTTTTTATATATGCGATCGGAGGGACAATAGATCAACTGTTTTATCCTGAAGCGCTTCCCAACCCGACTTATGGTACGGGAGGAATCCTTTGGGCTTCGCTTACGCTTGCCCTTCTCACTGTGCCTGTTGTGATTGTCGCTACTGAGGAAGGGCTTGCAGCGGTTCCGAGGAATATTAGAGAAGGTTCACTCGCACTAGGCGCAACTAAATTCGAGACCGTCTGGAAGGTAATTATTCCAAGTGCAATGCCGGCAATTCTTACCGGTCTTATCTTGGCTATAGCAAGAGCAACCGGGGAAGTAGCTCCGCTCATGATAACCGGCGTAGTAAAACTAGCTCCGGCGCTACCCATAGACGGACATTTTCCCTTCATACACCTGGAGCGGAAATTTATGCACCTCGGTTTTCATATCTATGATGTTGGGTTTCAATCTCCGAACGTCGAAGCGGCTAAGCCTATGGTCTATGCCACTACTCTATTACTCATTTTGATCGTTGTAGTTTTAACTTTGGCTGCGATAATCATTAGAAATCGTTTAAGGAAAAGATATGTTTACTCTGCGTTTTAAATTATAGTAAAGACAGGGGAAGGTTAGGATTTAAAAGAATTCTCCATCATACTGTTTCCTGAAAAGGAGGCAGTTGTGAAATCAGCAATAGAGAAGACTAACATAAAGGATAACCAGGAAATCGCTGATTCCGGCCAGGCATTTAAAATGAATCAGCAAGATGATAATATTGAAAAAGAGTCCAAAGAGAGAGAAACTGTGAGTCAAATAGTAGATATCCCTGATCCGATAGTGGAGATTAAGAACCTTACGCTTAAGTATTACGGCAAACCTGCTTTAATAGATATAAGCATGAATACGGCAAAGAACCAAGTTACCGCCTTTATCGGGCCTTCAGGCTGTGGAAAATCTACTCTTATCCGTTGCTTAAACCGTTTAAACGACCTAGTTGATAGCGTAACGATCGAGGGAACTATAAAGATAAGCGACATGGATATTTACAACCCCAACCTTGATGTTACTGAGCTCAGAAAAAGGGTCGGCATGGTTTTTCAGAAATCCAATCCCTTTCCAAAGTCAATTTACGATAACGTTGCCTATGGTCCAATAATAGCCGGAATTAGGAAACGTGTTATTCTCGACGAAATAGTAGAAAAGAGTCTGCGGAGTGCCGCACTGTGGGATGAGGTAAAAGATAGATTGAATGACAGCGCACTTGGTTTTTCCGGTGGTCAGCAGCAGAGACTTTGTATTGCCAGGGCAATCGCGGTTGAGCCTGAAGTGCTTCTTATGGATGAGCCGTGTTCAGCTCTCGACCCTATCGCTACAGGAAAAATTGAAGACTTAATAACGGAGCTTAAGCAGAATTACACGATTGTCATAGTCACTCACAACATGCAGCAGGCTTCTCGTGTCTCCGATTACACTGCTTTTATGTATCTTGGAAGGATAATTGAGTATGACAAAACTGAAAAAATATTCCTCACCCCTTCTAACAAGCAGACTGAGGACTACGTATCAGGGAAGTTTGGGTGATTTAAATCTCGAGTAAAAAAGGTGCTTAATCAGCCTTTTGGATTAGTTGTTAATTGCGATAAACTAATGTAGAAATGAATCTAAGAGACTCATATAAAAGGAATGAATTAACATGAGAAAACTAGAAGATGAAATAACAAGCCTTAAAAAGCTCCTTCTCGAAATGGCAGCTTTGGTAGAAGAGATGATAGCCAAAAGCATAAAGGCGCTTAAGGAAAGGAATATGATTTTAGCTGAAGATGTGATAAAGAGCGACGACAAGATAAACAAGATGGAGATTAAAATTGATAACCTGTGCCTTAAGATACTTGCCCTCTACCAGCCTGAGGCCGAGGATTTAAGAACAGTTACAATGATTATGAAGATAAATAATGACCTTGAAAGGATCGGGGACCACGCTGTGAATATTGCAGAGAAGGCAATTTACCTTGCAGACAAACCCACCGTAAAGCCGCTTATTGACATCCCAAGAATGGCGGAGAAGGCAATGGAAATGCTTAGAGAAAGTCTTGATTGCTTCGTAAACAAAAATGAAGAGCTTGCCGTAGAGGTATGCAAAAAAGACGATGAAGTGGATTCCCTCGAAGCACAGGTTATGAGAGAGCTTGTAACGTATATGATATCGGATCCTACTACCATTGACCGCGCAATTTATCTTATCCT
>JACPIY010000083.1 GCA_016187835.1 Deltaproteobacteria bacterium
GACAGTACGCGTGGTCGATGTGACAGGCGGGTCAGTCAAAACGACATTATCATCTGTCCTTCCGAACCCTGTCCCGAACCCTTCGGCGGAGCCTGCACTGAGAGAATCGAAGTGCTCAGGGTAAACTCCTGTGAGGGAGCTTGTGAGGAATCTTATTGGTTTCAGGATGACAGGAGGAAGGGTCGAATGACAGTTACTTTATAGGAATTATTAAACTGGGTGAGGCTTACCTCCACGTTTTCTGTTTGGTCAAATTTAGATTTTTACACGTAAATCAAAATTTAGTTAATACACTTACGGTGTAAGCACGACTTTTATTGCGTTCTCCTCCTTGCTGTCCATAAGTCTGTATCCCTTTGGGGTATCGCTCAGGGGAAGATCGTGTGTGATTACGGCAGTTGGATCAACCTTTCCTTTCTCCACAAGGGGAAGAAGTTTAGTAATGTAGTTTTTAGCAGGACAGACGCCTCCTCTCAAGGTTAAGTCTTTTAAATAAAAATCGAGCATCGGAATGGGAACGGGCTGGACAAAGAGTCCGGCAAATGAAATCGTTCCGGCAGGCCTTACTATTTTAAAAGCATCAAGGAGCGCCTCCTCAGAGCCTATACATTCTAAAGCTGCATCCACACCTCTTCCGTTTGTTATCTCAAGTATCCGGTCAACCGGGTTTTCTTTATGCGAATTAATTCCAATATCACAGCCCATCTTTTTTGCCACATCTAGTCTAAAGTCGTGTCGCCCTATCGTTATTATCAAAGAGGGACCAAAAAGCTTTGCTGAGGCTGTAGCAAAGAGTCCAATCGGACCGTCGCCAAATACAGCGACCACCTGTCCGGGCTTTATATTAGCCCATTCGGCGCAGAAATAGCCTGTCGAAAAAATGTCTCCAAGAAATATGATTTTATCGTCCTCTATTTTTTCAGGGACCTTTTCAAGAGTGCTGTCTGCGAATGGAATCCTTACGTATTCAGCCTGCCCACCTGGGAAATTCCCAAAAGCCACTCCAAAACCAAAGCATCCTCCACCTCCTGTGCACGAGGTTGGGACATTGTTTTTGCAATTAATACAGTTCCCACAGCTTACCCAGAAAGGAGCTACAACTTTATCCCCTTTTTTAAATTGCTTGGCTCCTTTTCCAACATCTTCTATAACACCCATAAACTCGTGTCCTACTATAAATCCCTCGTCCATCGGTATGCGACCCCGATAGAAATGGAGATCAGAGCCGCAGATTGCGCTTTTTGTAACTCTTAGGATTACATCATTTGAGTCTTGAATCTTGGGGTCAGGAACAGTTTCAACCCTAATATCTCTAACGCCATGATAAGTAGCCGCTTTCATGAAGAACCTCCTTGCTTTGGTTTTTTTAGAGGTATAACAGATTATCTAGTTTATTTCTAGTGAATAGATATTTCTGAATCGTGTTATTAACTTGTCGCTATGTCATGCCCGAATGTATTAATCGGGCATTTATTTGTAGAGACGCAAAATTTTGCGTCTCTACTTTACTGGATTCTTGCTTAATCCGTGCAAGAATGATAAGCACTTATCGTCCCTTTCGAGTCAAATTCACAATTTCTCGAACTTTAGGGGTGGAATCAGCTTCCGAGAAGACCATCATACTCCTTTAAAAAATTCAGAACAGCTCCGTTAAATTCCTCCGGCTTCTCGATAGGGGGGACATGGCCACAATTTTTCATTATGATCAGTTTGGAGCCTTCGATTTTTTTATGGAGGATCTTTGAGTAAGTTGGGGGAATAAGGATATCCTCTTCACCTACAATAATGAGTGTAGGAGCTTTTATCTCGGAAATACGGTCGTTAATATTGTGTTTAATGCTAGCTTTTGCCAGATTTATGATCGGTTTTGGAGGGTCGGTTGTTATGCTGTATTCCCTCAGGGCAAGAATGTTTTCCAAATTTTTTTTCACAAAATCCTCGGCAAAGAGAAAGGGGAGGGCTACATCATATCTGAGTGCGCTTCCTCCTGCTTCTGTTGATTTGATCCAGGCGTTTATTATCATTTCAAGCAGGGTATCAATGTAGCTGCAGGTGTCAACGAGAACCAGAGCGCCGACTTTTTCAGGATATTTCACTGTAAAATGCTGGGCTATCATCCCACCGTTTGAAATACCGATTAAGTGCGCTTTTCGGATTCCGAGTTTATCTATAAGGTTATTCAGGTCCTCGGCGTGCATTTCCTGAGTATAATCCGTATCCGGTTTATCAGACTGTCCTTGTCCTCGGCAGTCGTATCTTAGAACTTCGTATTTTTGTGAGAATGCCTGGACTTGAAAATACCATCCATTTACATCCATTGTAAGCCCATTTATGAATATAACTACTGGTCCTTTACCATCTATCTCATAGTTAAGACTGATGTCGTTGATTTTCATTCTGGGCATGATTATCTCCTTTTATTATGTTATTCTGGATAACGTAAAAAGAGTATACAGTACGACCAAACGATAGACAGACCTATTTGCTAGTAGTTAAGAGGAATTGTAATTAGGGGTAATTTAATATGTCAGCGGAAACGTTACAAACGGTTGAGATTGATTCTGATAGTAAAGCTCTTTTAGAGAAGTTAAATCGAATTATTGATAAACTCAAAAACGCGCCTCCAGGCTCAAAGATTGCAGAGTTCAAGATTGATACTGAATTGGTTAAAGGGCTTTTGACAAAGGCACAAATTCGTCACTTTACATTAGATGTAGATGAATCGTCTGGACTAGGCGGAACGGACAAAGGACCTAATCCAGTTGAGCTGATACTTGCTGCTCTTGGAACCTGTCAAGAGATAGTATATGTCCTACATGCAGCGTTGATGGGAATACGTTTAGATTCAGTAAAAATAACCGTGAGCGGACATCTTGACGGAAGGGGACTCCTCAATGTCGCCGAAGTGCCGTCGGGTTTCTTGGATATTTATTACCGAATAGATATAAGAAGTGAAGCTGATCAAAATAAGATAAGAGAATTGATAAACATGGTCAATGCCCACTGCCCTGTGGTTGACACGTTGCGGAGACCGATTAATGTGAACTGCGATGTGCGCCTTAATGGTGAAGCAATTTAAGCTTTGTTCTAGAAGCGGTCTCATAAATAACTGGAGTAGCGCATGTCATACTCGCTCCTTTGATAGACCGGGCTTTCTATCCCTGTTCCTTCTTTTCAAACCACAAGTTCCATGTCGCAAACGCCAAAGTTATAAACAAATCACAGTAATCAAATTCCAAATCAAAACCCTAAGGTTTAGAATTTGGAGTTTCGGATTTGTTCGAGACTTGTGGTTTGGTTATTGGTGCTTGCTCTTTTAGTAAATCTCTCAGGTCATTAATAACATAATCGGGTTTAATTTCGGACTTCGGAATCTCATCCTGCTTTGTTGATCCCGAAAGAACAAGAATCGTCTTAATCCCCACACGTTTGCCTCCTACAATATCTGTATCCAGTCTATCTCCGATAATTGCAGTTCTTTCTTGAGAGGAAAGGACTTTCTTTGCGACTTCAAACATTATGGGCTCGGGTTTTCCTGCGGTAATAGCTTTTTTGCCCGAAGCAACTTCAATTGATGCGAGTATAGCGCCTGTTCCGGGAACGAGTCCCTCTGGAGCGGGAAAAACCGGGTCGCGATTGGTTGCAAAAAAGTGAGCACCGTTTCTTATCGCAAGCGTGGCGTACTTCAACTCTTCATAATGGAATTCCGAGTGTCCTCCTACTATTACAAAGTCGGCTTTTCTACCATCTTCACCCTGAGAGAGTTTGATACCAATCTGCTCTATCTCTTCTTTTAGTGCAGGACTTCCTACAACATAGGCTTTCTTTTGATTTAATTGATAGTGTTCTTTAATGTAGTGGGCAATTGCCATTCCTGATGTAATCACATCATCGGGACCAGCTTGAATATTCATTTTCTTTAGCTTTTCAGAATAATCGCGAGACGAGCCGCGTGGATCGTTGGTTAGAAAAATCAGACGCTTTCCAAATTGTCTGAGTGCCTTCAGAGTTTCTTCTGCTCCGACAGTTGGCTTATCCCCGACATAGACCACACCATCTAGGTCAATCAGAAAATGGTCAAATAGGTCAACGAGTTTCATCTAGTTCTTTAGGAGGAATCTGTAATTCTCGGAGGATAAGCCTCCGTAAATTGTTTACACGGAGTAGATACAAATAACTATCCCCAGATGTATTCCTTTAACTTTTCTTGTTTATCTTCCTGACTGGTTTTTCGCTTTATCTGGATTATTCTCATTTCATCATCCTGCACCATTTCAATTCCTATGAGATTTAGAATATCCGATGCAGCCTGTCTGTAGCCATTGTAGTAATCCATTACCTCGCCTGCTGCTCTCACGGTGGTGAAATCTAGGTATAAGGCTATTGCGGCAAACTGCCTGGGAACATCGTCATCAATCTCTAAATGATAATCTTCAAGCGCATCCACCAGAAGGTAGCTTTTCCACATATCCAATATTTTTTCAAACTCTTCCACGTTCATCTTGTTTTTCCCCTTGGTTGGTATTGTATATGATTTGTAAAGAGAAGTTGAGGATATTATAACTCATAAAACCAGGTTTTAAAATTATATTTATTCCCTGTTTTTGTGTAAAGAAGCTATTGACTTCTTTTTTGGAGAAGCTTGCTAGCTACGATTATATTATCTCTTCCTGCGGATTCGGCTATCTTGACTGCTTCATCCAAAGTTATTTTTGGTGAAAGTGTTGCCAGTTTAAGAAGCATTGGAAGGTTTACCCCCGATATTACTTCAACATTGTTATTCTCTAAGAAGGTAAGGCTTACATTAGAAGGAGTGCCCCCAAACATATCTGTTACGAGTAAAATACCATGCCCGTCATCCACTTTTTTGACGGCATTTTTGATTTCCTGCTTAAACGTTTCAAATTCTCTATCTGGGTCCAAGCAGACTCCTTCCATCTTAACGGCAGGCTTTACTGACAGCACAAATTTTACGGCTGAAATAAGTTCTTCAGCCAATCTTCCGTGAGTTACTACGACAACTCCAACCATATTTCACCTCAGCTTTTCGATATGTCTCTGTGCCAAACATTCGGAGAAAGTTTTTTAAACCTTTCCTCAACCTCATTTGCTATTACTACGGACCTGTGTTTTCCACCAGTACATCCTATAGCAACAGTGAGATAAGATTTTCCTTCTTTCTCATATCTCGGTATTAAAAACCCCAAAAAGTCTACCACTTTTTCGATAAATTCTGTCGTATCTTCATGTTCTAAAACGAAATTCCTTACCTCTTTATCCAATCCGTTTAGGTCTTTCAGGCTTTCAATAAAGTGTGGACTTGGAAGAAATCTAACATCAAGCACGAGATCAGCATCATAAGGAAAGCCATATTTGTATCCAAAGGAGAGAAAATTTAAAGAAATCTTCCGTGGCGCAGTTTTTCCAAATAAGTCTTGAACTATTTCTCTAAGCTGGTGGACATTAAAGGATGAGGTGTCTATCACATGGTCTGCAATGTTTTTTACTCTGGTCAATATCTCTCTCTCTTTGGAGATTCCTTCTAGAATGTTTCCATCCGCAGAAAGAGGGTGCTTTCTTCGTGTTTCCTTATAGCGTTTTACAAGAACTTCGTCGGATGACTCCAGAAATAAAAGTTCGACTGAATTTCCCTTTTTCTTGAGTTCTTCTATTACCTCCGGGACGCGCTCAAAAAACACTCCTTCCCGTATGTCCATAACGATCCCGATTTTTGTGATATGTTCTGCAGAATCTTTGGATAGTTCAATAAAGGTGGCAATCAATGTAGGAGGAAGGTTATCCAAGCAAAAATAGCCTAGGTCTTCAAGCGCTTTTACAGCAGTACTTTTTCCGGAGCCGGAGATACCGCTTAGAATCACGATACTTATCATTATTTTCCCCTAGTTGCACTATGCTTTCCGGCCTGCCCTTGAAGTTCCTCTGCCGTGCATATTCCACTCGATCGCAGGAGCTGGTTTCGCACGGCAACCTCGACAATAGTCGCAGTATTTCTTCCCGGGCTTACAGGAAGCACGAGATACGGAAGATTAACTTCCATGATTGTATAGATATTTTGGTCGAGCCCAAGCCTGTCATACTCGGCATTTGGATCCCATTGGGCAAGTTCTATTACCATATCTATTTCCCTTTTATCCATCACCGATGCCATTCCAAATAAATCTTTTATGTTAACTATTCCTACGCCCCGAATCTCCATAAGATGTTTTATATTCTCAGGGCCTGATCCAATGAGTTTTGAAGTTCCCAACCTTCTTATTTCAACCACATCATCTGCAATGAGTTTAGAACCTCTAAGTATTAAGTCAAGTGCGCATTCGCTCTTGCCTATTCCGCTCTTTCCAAGTATAAGCACGCCTAACCCGTGTATATCAATAAACACTCCATGAACGCTTACAAAAGGTGCGAGTCTCTCTTCGAGTATTCCATTTAAGATTGAAATTAATCTTCCGGTGCCGAGTTTAGTAGTGAGGAGAGGCATCAGTCTCTTCTCGCAGGACTTTTTTAATAACTCTGGCGGAGTAAGCCCCTTTGATATGATAAAACACGGTACATCCTGAGTAGTAAGTACATCTGCTACATTTTCTTGTTCTTCAAAAGAGAGCTTGTCAAAATAAGAAACCTCAGTCATGCCGAGAACCTGAATTTTGCCTTCCTCGAGTTGAATATCGGGCTCAATCATTCTAAGCCCCGGTTTTTGAACTCTGTTTGACCTGATCTCTCGATTTAGTCCGTCGTAGCCCGAGATAAGTTCTATTTGAAGTTCTTTTCCCCATGCCCCATATATTTCCTTAATCTTGAGAGGATTATCTACCCTAGTGCTTTGCATCTTCCTCGGCTATTAGTTCATATATTTCATCCTGGGATTTTGCTTCCATGAGCCTGGATCGAAAATCGGCGACTTTAAAGACCTTGGATATTCTGGCAAGGAGTTTAAGATGGGTTCCTGCCGCATTTTCAGGAGCAAGAATCAGTATAAAAAGGTGGGTTGGGTTTCCATCAAGGGATTCAAAATCAATTCCTTTTGCGCATCTTCCGAAGGCGGCGATTATATTTGAGATGCCCCCAAGTTTGCCATGGGGAATAGCGACACCTGCATCAACCGCAGTGCTGCATAGCTTTTCTCTCTCCATAAGAACTTGAAACAGGCTGTCTGTGTTGATATTTGGATAGAGAGACGACACAAGCTGAGAAAGCTCTTTTACAACTTCCGTTTTGTTTTTGGAACGTAATTCTGGAATTACGGCTTCTTTTTTTAGGAAATCTGCTATATTCATAATATTCGTTTTAAGTATTAGGGGGCTATTAATACTATGTTACCTCCCCTCCTCTTATACAGGGTGTTTATTTCACCCGTTTCGCTGTTTCGAAAGGTTAGAAAGTCAACTTCGGATACTTTTAATTGTAGCACGGCTTCTTCGACCGACATGGGTTTTGATGGCACTTTCTCAAACCCAATATTGTCAATTTTCTCTTTATTTGTTACGTTAAGAGGCTCGGGGTTTATATTTATAATTTCTTCTTTTGATTTTCCGCTACCTCTTCTTTTAGTTTTAATCTTTTTGTCGGTTTGTTTCTTAAGTTGTTTTATTGTGCTATGAATTGCTCTATCAATAGCGGTATACATATCTTCTGCCTCTACAGATGATGTAACTTTAAATGTCCCACTGTTTATTAATATCTCTGCAATATTTCTAAATTTTTCTACGGCAAGGATCAGTTTTACCTCTGAAGGGTTTCTTTTGGCTTTAATATACCTTTCCACTCTTTTAATCTTCTTTACGAAGTAATTTCGTAGATTCTCAGCCTTACTTTGATCATCTATGTGCCTCGTGGTTACCGTAACTTCCATTCTTTTTACCTCTTTTTTGCTCTTTCTGAAGATGAGGGTATTTTAAGTATTTTCCTGTATTTTGCAACAGTCCTTCTTGCAACTTTTATGTTTCTTCGTTCAAGTATCTTCGATATGTCTTCATCTGAGTACGGACTTTCTGGCATTTCATCCGAAACTATTTCTTTTATAAGTGACTTTACTTTTTCAAAAGATACGTCTGGGCCATGAGAGGTTTCTATTTTCCTCGAAAAAAGGGATTTAAGTTCGATAACTCCGTTTGGCGTATAGATATACCTTCTGCTAGTTATTCTGCTCACGGTAGATTCATGGACTCCTGCGGCTTGGGCTATGTCTTTAAGTCTTAAGGGTTTTATGTAATCTTTTCCGTGTTCAAAAAAATCTCTCTGAAATTCTATGATCTTTCTTACAATTTTTTTAATCGCTTCATCGCGCTCTTCGAGGCATTTCATTATCCGCTGCGCAGCCTCTATTTTTTCCTTTATGTATTTTTTAGCATCGGGAGGCAGATTGTTATGCTTGCTGATAAGATTCCTGTAATATTGGCTTATCCTTACTTTTGGGAAATCGCGATTTAGTTGTATTTGTAGTTCATTTCCAAATTGATAAACATAAAAATCCGGCACAATATGCTTTTCAGGATCTTTTAGATAAAACGGTCTGCCTGGCTTGGGTTCAAATGATGAAATAACTGAAACCGCTTGTTCTACCTCCTCTACTAAAACTCCCATTTCGCTTGCAATTCTTTTATAATCATGTTTACTTATATCTTCCAAGTGATTTGCAATCATTTTTATTAAAATACTGTCGTCTTTATATCCTAATTCTTCTGCTTGAATTTTAAGGCACTCTTTTAGGTCTCTGGCACAGACACCAGTCGGATCAAAAGATGATTGGATTTTGTTTAAAACATTTTTAACCTTATCAACGTAACTATTATCTGATTTTAACTGATTTTCGTAGAAGTGTGTTTTTTCTTCTTCCAATATATCTTGAATTTTGGGATCGGACTGAAACTCCTTCTTAACCAAAAGCAACGCAATCTCGTCTAGGTCTGTTTCAAGGTAGCCGTCTTCATTGGTGTTACCTATAATTAGGGCAGCAATTTCTCGGTCTTCATTTGAAAAATCCGAGAGACTAAGCTGCCATCTAAGGTAGTCCAAAAGAGATTCAGGTGAACTTACCCTATTTTCCCAAGGACTTTCTTCTTCATAGTCTTCCATGATTTCCTTGAAATAAGGTAAATTGTCATCCCTACTTTGGAGAAAACTCTTTTCATTAGGGTTAAAATCGAATTGTTCCTCGGATGGGGAGTTTTCATCTTTAGTGTTTTTTTCTTCTTCGGTTTTTTCTTCAAGCACAGGATTTTCAACTAATTGTTCTTCTAGGTATTCCTTTAGCTCAAGTGTTGTCATCTGTATAAGCTTAAGGAAGAGTTGTAATTCCTGCGTAAGAATAAGACGCTGTTGTTGAAGCAGTTTTGGTGTGGACTTTAAATCAATTGAACTCATAAACTAGTGTTCCTAATTGTGCGAATAAAATTATATACCTGAGTATAACAGAAAGCTTAAATCTTATTTATATAAAATTCCAGTGTTTGCTAGCTGGGTTTAAAGGTTTGTGAACTATTTTCTTCGCTCAGTTGAGATTAAAGCATAGCATTATATAATTATAGACTATTCCTTATAAGAAAAAAAATGGAAATTCAGCCTCTAGGGAAACTGCTAATTGGAGTTGGTATTTTTCTTGTTGTTCTTGGGATATTAATAGTTTTGGCTCCCAAGATCCCATATATAGGGAGATTACCAGGGGATGTGTACCTAAAGCGTGATAATTTTATTTTTTATTTTCCTTTAGTTTCTTCTATAGTTATCAGTATAGTTCTCACATTAATTCTAAATTTCATATTGGGAAAGAAGTAAAAGACACTTATTTAACAGTCGATAGTATATTTGCTTTACCGAATGATACTAAGCAGCAATACTAGATAAAGTGCTTAAAGTATGGTAAAGATAAACATAAGGAACTGTGGATAACTATAATGGAATAATAACTCAGGTTTAAGATCTGTGGAAAATCAAATTCTGTGGATTCAAGTATAGGTTTAAATTAATTAGATAACATACTGTAAGCTAAGATAATAATCCGATTCTTTCCTCATAGTCCATAATCTTCTTCTCATGTTGAAGCGTAAGGCCGATATCATCCAGTCCTTCAAGCAAGCACTTTTTCTTAAACGTGTCAATTTGAAACTTTATGACCCAGCCCTTATTATCAGTTAGCGTTTGAAATTCTAAATCCACGGTGAGACTATATCCCTCGTTGGCAAGAACTTTTTGGAAAAGTTCTTCAACGATACTTCCAGGCAGAACAACAGGAAGCATTCCGTTCTTAAAGCAGTTGCTAAAGAATATATCCGCAAACGATGGCGCAATGATTACATTAAATCCGTAATCTTTGAGTGCCCAGGGAGCATGCTCGCGGGAGCTACCGCATCCAAAATTGTTTCTGGTGATAAGAATCGTTGCTTCTTTGTAGCGCTTCTGATTCAGTATAAACTCGGGATTTGGTTTTTCACCATCCGAATATCGCCAATCATAAAAAAGAAATTCTCCGAACCCCGTCCGCTCAATGCGTTTTAAAAACTGCTTCGGAATAATTTGATCGGTATCCACGTTTACTCTATCTAACGGAGCTACAATTCCAGTAATGGTCTTAAACGGTTCCATTTTTTCCTCCATAACTGAAAAGACAATTACCAATGACCAAATTTCAAATCACAAACAAGTCTCAATTTTCAAATATTAGAATTTGGGAATTTAAAATTTTGAAATTGTTTGGAATTTGCGATTTGGAATTTTTACTTTCATTCATAGTTCTCCATCTAGGCTCCATTCGCGTATATCTACAAAATGTCCTTCGATTGCGGCAGCTGCGGCCATAATCGGACTTACAAGATGTGTTCTTCCGCCTTTTCCCTGACGACCCTCAAAATTTCTGTTTGACGTGCTTGCGCATCTTTCCCCAGGGGCAAGTATATCAGGGTTCATCCCCAAACACATACTGCACCCGGATTCTCTCCAGTCAAACCCCGCATCTTTAAATACCATATCGAGTCCTATCTTTTCTGCCTGAACCTTAACCAGTTGAGAGCCAGGGACAACCATTGCATGGACATGCGAAGCCACCTTTTTCCCTTTAACCACCTCTGCGGCGGCTATTAAATCCTGAAGACGAGAATTAGTGCATGATCCAATAAAAACTCTCTTCTATCGGTGTTCCAGGCTTGAGTCCCATATACTCAAGTGACTGAAGAGCTGCCTTTTTAGCGTTCGGGTCTGAGAAAGAATCTGGATCTGGTACAACTCCAGTTACATCCGTAACCATGCCCGGACTGGTTCCCCAACTTACCTGGGGAGCTATCTTGGAAGCATCGAGTACGACTTTTTTATCAAAGACAGCTCCTTTATCTGTCTGAAGTTTTTTCCATAGCTCCACCGCAATCTCAAAATTTCTTCCCTTTGGGACATATTGTTTTCCTTCTAGGTATTCAAAAGTTTTTTCATCTGGCGCAATCATTCCTGCTCTTGCCCCGGCTTCAATGGACATGTTGCAGATCGTCATCCTCTCTTCCATAGAAAGAATTTCTATTGCCTCGCCTCGGTATTCGATTACCGTACCTGTCGCACCCGCGGTTCCTATATGACCAATAATTTTCAAAATAATATCTTTAGCGGTAACTCCTCTTGCTCTGTGGCCTTCAACGCGTAGCTCAAAAACCTTTGGACGGTTTTGCCAAAGGCACTGAGTGGCGAGTACATGTTCTACTTCGCTTGTTCCTATTCCAAATGCTAGCGCTCCAAATGCTCCATGTGTCGAGGTGTGGCTATCCCCGCAAACTATCGTCATTCCAGGCTTTGTGAGACCTAGCTCAGGACCAATTACGTGAACTATTCCCTGGTGGGGGTTTTTGAGGTCAAAAAGGGTAATGTCAAACTCCTTACAGTTTCTTCTTAGTGTATCTATCTGCTTTGCTGAGATTGGGTCTTCAATTGGCAGTGATCTATCAGTTGTGGGGACATTATGATCCATCGTAGCAAATGTTAATTCAGGCCTTCTTACTTTACGACCGGAGAGACGAAGTCCTTCAAATGCCTGGGGCGAGGTAACTTCATGGACGAGATGTAGGTCTATATAGAGAAGCGTGGGTTTTCCTGGTTCCTCGTGAACTGCGTGCCCTTCCCAAATTTTATCAAATAAGGTTTTGGCGGTCATTGTTCTTTTCCAAATGATTTGTGTTTAGTGAAGATAATTATACACGAAAATATTTCGAGTTCTCCATATATTGTAGGGCGTGTAGTTAGAAGCCCTTATTTTTATTTTCCCGTTTCCGTTAGCCCTATTTTAGGAGATTTCATGTCTAAAAACGGACTTTCCAAGAAACCTAGCTTCGCTTCCTAACTCTTCTTCAATTCTGAGGAGTTGATTGTATTTTGCCATTCTGTCACTTCTTGAAGCGGAGCCCGTTTTTATTTGCCCTGAACCTGTAGCAACGGCAAGGTCGGCAATTGTGGAGTCCTCTGTCTCTCCCGAACGATGTGAGATTATATATGTATAACCCACCTTTGATGCCATGCGAATCGCTTCGAGTGTTTCCGTGAGTGTTCCAATCTGGTTGACTTTTATGAGAATCGAGTTTGCAACTCCTTCTTTTATTCCTCTTGAAAGCCTCTCAGTATTAGTAACGAAAATATCGTCTCCCACAAGTTGAACCTTTTCCCCAAGCTCGTTTGTGATCATTTTCCATCCTTCCCAGTCGTCTTCTGCCATCGGGTCTTCAATCGAGATAATGGGATATTTATCAACCCAGTTTTTATACAAATCAACGATTTTATCTTTACCGAGCTTTTTGTCTTCGATTATGTATTTACCCTCTTTGTAGAGCTCACTTGATGCGACATCGAGGGCAAGGAAAATTTCTTTTCCTGTCTTATAGCCTGCTAGAGTTATTGCTTCAAGTACACATTCAATTGCCTCTTCGTTTGCTTTTAGGTTGGGAGCAAATCCGCCTTCATCCCCTACGGATGTCGAATAACCCTTCTTTTTTAGAATCGTTTTTAGATTGTGAAATACCTCGACCCCAGCCCTGATAGCGTCAGAAAAAGAATTAAACCCAAGAGGAACTATCATAAACTCTTGAATATCGAGGTTGTTATCAGCATGCACGCCGCCATTTATTATGTTCATAAGTGGAACAGGAAGAATATTTGCTGAAACACCGCCTAGGTAACGGTAAGGCGG
>JACPIY010000084.1 GCA_016187835.1 Deltaproteobacteria bacterium
GTAAATCTATCGCTGAACCACTCAATAGCTCGCTGCATCCGTCCGATTCCAGGATTGTTCATGCTATCCTCTGGTTTTATGGCTCACCTCATGGCTTTAATTAAGATAGTACTATTCTTCTCGGCTAGATTGCTCTACCGTTATAAGGTGGGGGAAATCTTTCGTCGTTATGTGACTGCTTTTAATCTGCCGACCATCAGCATTGTAGGGAAAACCAAGATTTTACAGTCAGTAAATAATTAATAAAATTTATGTGGGTGATGCACATTTTGCTATTATTGTTTTCAACATATTTTTGCAGTGAGAAAACTCCAAAATAAAAACTATAGCTTTATGGGCAAGATGTCTCGTCCTCTTAGTTTCATGTAGTAACTTTTCATTGACCTTACTAGGTTTCTGAAAAATCCTAACAGACGGTAAAAAATGGGATAGCGGTATGGCCTTTGAGCTTTTCTGAGCGCATTCCAAACTCTGGTATCTCTAACCTCTTGTTCAGATAAATACCCCTCTAACCAATTCAAGAAAGTTAATCTTGTCGGATTTGGTAGAAAAGGGTGCCATCGTCCAGTTTTTATCGCTGAGTAGTAGCTGCTGGAGAAGCGCTGTGATGGGTGCAATCTATACTTGCTCCAACATAAGTCAGCAACGAACACTGGTGCTTTCAAGAAAACCTTGGCGAAAAAAACTACGTCATCATATAAATCTCGGAAGATTTCCTCAAATCCACCTATTTCTTTGAACACCTGGCGTCGTATTAATACACTGCAGGTGCAAGGATATTTATTTTGATCTTCCAACAAACGAATAAGAAGCGTTGGTGGCATCGCCAGCGTGTCGGGCGGAACAGCGAGTTTTTGTAGGTAATCAAGTCGCACATCACTGGGATTTCCAGTCCAGCTATACCACTCGGGCAGTGAGTCCAATATCGCGACCTGCTGTTCTAGTTTTCGTGGTAGAAATATGTCGTCAGCATCTAGTAGGGCAATATACTTACCACTTGAATTGTTAATACCTAGGTTACGAGAAATACTCTTACCATAATTTTTGTGGCCATAATGCTCCAAATAGCGCACCTTTTCAGGGTATTTTTCTGAATACCGTCGGGCAATCGCGGTGCTGCCGTCGGTAGATCCATCATCTATCAGTAACAACTCCCAGTTGTTGTAGGTCTGAGCAAATACGCTTTCTATAGCCTCCTCAATGAACTTCTCAGCATTCAAAAAAATCATAATGACAGAGACAAGCGGTTTGTATTTCATATCGAAGGAGACTTTTGTAAATCTAAATGCTTAAGTTGTTTGGATTTGGAAAGTATTTCTAGTGAATAAAGCAAGAAACATATACCGATCATAAGTTCTTTGTATTCCTCTGTTATCCATGGTTGCTCCGCGAACTGAAATATAAAATACCAGATGATAACAGTCGTCAATAGATAATAAAATACGAGGGTTGGGAGCAGGAATGTATTGTCTGCTGAGCGCAGAACCCACGTATAGTAAAGAAGGATAAATAAGGTTATAAAGTACGAAAAGTGCATTAAGAACCAAGCATTTGAAAAATATAGATCAAGATAATCATAGGGCATAAAAAGGGTGCTTACAAATATAAAAAAACGACCCGGCAAAAAAAAAGAAAAAAATTTTTTTTGGAGTATTGATGCCTCAGATTTCAAAAAAGGTAGAATGGTAAAAAGACAGAATGCCCCAAAATAATAGGCTTGCTGAGATAGTATACTCGCAAAGTTATGGAGATTTGTTTCGCCTTGCTGATTGCCTTTAAATGCTCGAGGAGTATCAATGTCTAGAACTCGTTGAAACCAGGAAACTTCCTCCATTCCGACGAAAAAAAAAGATAATACCAAAACCAAGGCGGTAATAATGAAAATGCTAGGACATCTATTGAAACGTATCAACATAATTGATATGCGCAGAAAAATCCCACTGCAAGCTAATAACACTACAGCCGTGCCCGTTTCTACAACATAATCTTCCTCGGCTAGAAATTCGTAGTGGTGCGGATGGTAAACAAGTAAAAATAGAGAAAATAGAGATGCTAAAAGAAGTAGCCACATAATTAGTTCCTTCACTGTAAGAGATAATATGGTTTTTTCTCCCTGTTCTTCAACTGACAAGACTACACCCCATTCAGCTGAAGTTACAAACCTACCAGCGGGGTATAAATTTTTATGGTGTGGGTTTAGTTTCAGTATAGCAGCTACCAAGAAAAAACTACCCAATATCGATAACGAATTCCGTAAGAACATCCCACCTGATGATAATAAAATGATGACTGACACCAATGCCAATCCGAACAAAGAGTAGCTTAATACTGAAGATTTTTGGAGTGACTTTTTCACTTATTCAAGTAACTGACTTGAAAATGTATATAAATTTTATTAAAGACAGTGCATTCAAAAACGATGATCATTACTAGTGTTAGCGAATCAATCCGGTCCTCTATGAAAGTTAACTTCAACTCTGGTTACCATTAGAAGATAAGATATGGGATGACCATGCTTATCAGCTTGTCAATCAACTAAAATTCTTAGCACCGGACATAACTAATGCCCTTTCTTCGGAAGGGTTCAAGAGCTTAGCAGCAAAATTGCCTAGACTCTCCGAGTCCTCTATCTTTATGCGAGGTAGTGCCAGTAAGGAATGACTCATTGTACATAGACTCGATTCGAAGGTCAGACCAAAATCGTAGCCACAGATTCCGACAAGATATTCAATCAACCGGTTGAATTTGCCATACGGATAAGCAAAGCTAGATATGTATATACCCAATTCTTTCTCCAATATTGCCCGGGATTCCCTAATCTCACGAAGTGCCTCCCTAAGTGGTATTGAGGTAAGATCTGGATGGCTTATCGAATAAGAGCCAAAGTTTATTCCTTCGGACTGGAGTTGACGGATTTCTCTCCAAGAAAGAGGAGTGGTTTCTTCTTGGTGATTCTGATATTGGCTATTAGATCTTACAATTCGGTCTGTGATGAGAAAGACAGTGGCCGAGAAACCATAGCGTTTTAACAAAGGCCAGGCGTAGGTTAGGAAATCGTGGCAACCTTCATCAAAGGTGATCAGTACCTTTCGACCTGATAGCGGCGTTTTGCTATGCACTGCATAAAGCCATTCGTATAAGCTTATACTCTGGTGATCAGTGTCGCGTAAATAACAAAGTTGTTCCTCAAACGTTTCGGGCGTAACTGTCGAGAGTTTCTGAGTATTAGACTTAATTGGCCCGACGTGTCGATATCTGAGAATCGGGAGTTTAACCGTGTTCCATAGAACCTGCGTGGCTACCTTCGACGGAAGTGGTCCATGTTGGGCGAGCTCAATGACTTCTGGGGCACGATGGTGTGAAAAAAAATTAGTGCGCGTCTTGCGTCGAAAGAGTTGAATGCGATATAGGGGCGTGCGTAGTTCTTTTTTAAATTCCAGGTAATGGTCGCGGGCGAACGTCTCACCGATAACCTTTGCCCCAAATGCATGGTCCCAGTTGAATCCAGGATGATTGGGCTCATCTACTATGAGGTTTGCGTGTGCCATTAAGAGGTATCCTCCCGGTTTTAGGCAATTGACTAGCTTGGCAACTGTGGCCCTAAGTTGGTTACAATCACCGACGAAATAAAGGACTTCACTGCATACTATCAGATCGAATTGTCCAGGAATTGGGTCCTTTGTGATATCAATACACTGGAAAACCACGTTTTTAAAATTCTTACAGCGCTCGGCGGCTCGGCTAAGTGCAATCTGTGATATGTCAGCAGCAAGTAGATGTTTAACACGGGTTGCAAGCTGTACGGTGAAATGTCCCTCTGCGCAGGCTAGCTCTAGGGCTTCTTCAATCAGACCGTCAGGGATCAAACTCAATGTTTGCTGATACTTGGTTTGCTCATAAGGATTCGTATAATTCCACGGGTCGGGATGTTTTGAAAAGAGCTTCTCAAAATGAGCTCTCGGGTTACTCTTTTCTGCAGATAGAGCTATTTTTTTCTTTTTCCTTGGTTTGAGAAGGCGCCTCATATTCTTGGAAAAGTTTTTTACTTCAGGAATCATCAGTAGGGCCACCCTGGAGGAGCGTTTCAAAATTTTTTGGACTTTATCGACTCTCCGAGACATTTTTTGCATCGAACTTGGTATACCCAGAATCAAATGTGCTTGTAGGGATCCAAGTCGTCTAATGAACTCAGGATCTTTTGCGTATTTCATCACCAGATTGTTAGCGAACCGGCGTGCACGACAGGCTAGCCCCGGAGTACCAGAGTGAGCTTCTAGGGCGACTAAAAAATCTTCTACCTTACCCTCAAAGCCCGTCCAAAGCTTATACCACTCGCTTCTAGGCCTGGATGCAGATACCATGGCGTGTCTGAAGATGCATTTAGCTACTTCATAAGGGTTAAGCGTTAAACATTTCTCACCTTTTAGCTCCTCGAGTAATGGTCGTGCATCATCTCCGGTTCCAATTGCATATCCAGCGCAAGCAGAGAGTAAGTCAAACTTATTTTTTGTTAGCTGCTCCTTAGGCAAACCATTTGGGTATACGGGATGGAGTTGAACTATACGAAGGTCCGGCGCGTGTCCCTGATTCAGGACCCGTATGCCGTCTTTGAGGAGTTGGCGACCGTTGCGGGTGGCTGAGCCCGGCCGCATCCTGTAGACTGCGAGAGTTTCTCCAACTCCTCCGAAGCGTGCGCCAGTACGTGCTATTCGCTGCCAGAGATCCCAGTCCTCACAAGTGCGGAAAGAGGCGTCAAAGCCTCCAACGGCTATGACTAGAGAGCGTTTAACAATGTAGGTATGTATCACAGAGACACAACACGTGGTGTAGTCGGCAAATAAGTCTCCCACTTTACCGTAAAATTCTTCAAATACTCGCTCACCATCTGGTGTAACATAGGCCCAGCCGCAATAGGCTACGTCAAGGCTAGGGTCAGCATTGAGCAGCCCAGTCAAACTTTCTAAGTGACGGGGTAAAATCCAATCGTCAGAATCTAAGAAAACTAACCAGTCAAAACGAGCCAGCTTAATACCGTTATTTCTAGCTACGCTCACACACATCTGTTGTTGGCTTAAAAAGCGAAAGCGACTATCGCGCTCGACAAACTTTTTTACAACATCTTCTGTGCCATCTATTGAACCGTCATCAACCACGATTGCCTCCCAATGTTGAAATGTCTGGTCTAGAAGAGATTGAAGCACTTTCTCGATCGTATCTCCTGCATTGTGGGCTGGTATAATAACGGATACATTCATGCCTACGAATTCACTCATATACTTCACTTTCCTTGTGGATGAGTGTATTGGCTATATATAGACTGGGTTAATTTTAGCTAGCAAAATGTGCTGGATTCACTCACCATCAAGCTTCATTGGCTTTTTGTTGATGGAAGAAGGCTCAGCTTTCGAAGTTCGCGATTTAGGAACGCTGCGGCTAAACGATTTCCCTCAGGATTCCAATGCCCGTCGAGTTCATACTCGAGTTTTTCTGGAGGCCATTTTTGAAACTCCGGTAGAAGTTGGATGACTGGAATGGAGAGCTCGCGACCAATTTCATCTAAGACTTCATAAGGTTCCTGGAATTGATTTTCCTCTGGGCCTAAAATCGGGATTACAACTAGAACCATAGGGATCCCCCGCGCGCTACAAAGCCTGTGTATTTCTGTAAGGTATTTTTTCGAGACCTGCCAATATTCGAGCCGGCGCTTTCGGTCTAAAACCGGATAGTTAACCAGTCTTAGATTGATTCGAATATCGTCTTTCCGGTCTCGAATGATGGCACGCCTGCGCTCCTCGAGTTGGCGATACTCGCGTTGTATACGTCTCTGATAGCGCAGTTTCTTTAGCGTGAGAACGAGACGCGACTTCAGAGCCCAGGGTTTGATATGATCCGAGAGAAGTGACCGGTAACGATTGACAGCAACTTTGTTCGGCCCCTCGAGGCGGTTATCATGTGCTGTTGTGCTTGCCGAGCCTTCGAGCACCTCATTAAGATAGGACCATGGCCACCTCTTTTCTTCAAAATATACTGACCCGTCTACTCCGCTTACCCGTGCCTGATGGGTATAAAAGTAGTCGTCGCCAACGTCGTTAACGAGAGAGAACCCCACAATCACGAGATTCGGATCAATCCATGGAATTACCTCTTTCAAGTAAAGATACTCTAGAAAAGGGCTGTAACCGAATACCCCCCCCGTTGAAAACATCCACCCTCTTCTCACGTTCTGGTTTGTTCAGACTGCCCTCGAGGAGGGAAACCATAGTCTGCTCTAAAGAAACACCGTACCCTTGGACCATAGAGTCACCGAGAAAAAATATGCGAAAGCTTTGTGGATCCTTACTCGGCGAACGCTCGCGATCCCGCATGCCAAGGGAATTGTTCTCCCAGATGTAATCGTACTCGGGCTCGTTGTGCTGGTAACGGGCGTTGGGGGTTAGTTGATGATGACGTTTGACGGAGAACGCGTAGGGTTCTTCTGATTCTTGCCGTGTAGGGCAATACCAGTCACGAGCGCGGAGGATCATCTCAGCGAAGAGCAGAAAGACGCTCAAGGATGCGACCAGGGTGATCAAGCCTAGAAACCAAAGACGTTTATTAGATATCGATTTAGTCACGTAACGTACTTACACTTTAATCGAAGCATACAGGAGATTTTTAAGATACCATTTTAAGGCGTATTTCCTTAGCGCGTCTTCTCGTAATAGCACGTGTGTAACTGGCTTCCTGAAGTGTGCTGATACGATCTATGTTGTATTCTAAAAGTAGGCGGTCACGAGCCGCTCGTCCAAGTGCCATGCGTAAAACCGGGTCTTCTAATAACTCAATCACTGCTTCTGCAATCTTCTCAGGGCTGCGAGGGGGGATTAGTTTACCCGCCCGACCAGCATCAAGCATATCAGTCATTCCACCTGCATTACTACCGATTATTCCGCGAGCTGCTGCCATGGATTCCAAGCATACGCAGGGGAAATTTTCCCAAATGCTAGGAAAGATACATATATCAGTGGTCGCTAAAATATCTGGGATACACCCGGGGGGTACAAAGCCGGTAAATTCTACCGACCTGGCGTAAGGCCGAAACGCGTGTTCCAAATATTGTTGCATAGGCACGTTCGGCTTAGGTGAAGGCTCGGATGAGCCAACAAAACGGAACTTAACCTCAGGATGACGACGTAAAATGATTGGAATAGCTTTTGCTAGGTCAAGTACTCCTTTACGTATTTCAAGCCTACCTAAGAAAGCCACAACGTTTGTATTTGTATCCACGGGTATAGTTAGCAACTTTTCTGTGGGAATATAAGGATAAGGGACGTGGGATACTATCGCTTCATCAATGCCCCATTCCTGTATCATTATGTTTCCCAGTGCCTTAGAAGGTGTAGCAATCTCATCAGCCTCTAGGGCGTGCGATCGCTCTATTTCATTAGCCTTTAGGGTGTGTAAACGGTATGCCTCGATGCTGGGGTCGTATCCCCATGAAGGCTTTTCACCTCTAAGTAGTGATTTAAAGTAAAGACTGGTCTTTCTCAGAAAAGCGGATTCAGGTTTGTAGTGGTTGAGCTTGAAAAGCAAAATTGATGGAGTGTGCAGCTTGATCACCAGCGGAATTTCAGGAACGAGTCGAACAGCTTCTCGTGCATCGGCAGCATAATCGGGCCCTTCGAGTAGATCGAATTGAACTTCGGCGTGACGGTTTGCGAAAATTTGACCGATGGGTAAAGAGAAGTTTTGTTGCTCTTTTTCATTAACTCGGTGAACCAATACACCATCCTCAATCTCACTTCCGGAGCGATAAGGGCTACTCGTAAACACCTCTACATAATGACCGCGCTCCCTCAACATTCTAGCTGCTTGAAATACATAAGTTCCGATACCACCATAGGCAGCGTCTGGAGGATATTCATAGCTAATGAAGGCGATTTTCATTTTGGGAAAATATCTTAGGGTTATTAGCTCTTACGATATATCTCTGCAAAGTTTGTTAGTTTTGAGTAGTATCTTGCAAAATGACCCCCCGCTTCATCTGTATCCAGCGATAGGCAGGAGCAGGTAATGTCCATTTGGCTATTCCCAAGGCTGTCCATATCAACTTTCTTTGTATATGCCATCTAAGATTCTGAATGAGGCCTAAAATGCCATGTGAAGTTTGGTAGGGAACCGGCCGCCACGCCTTCTTTAGCGCATTCCACAGTTTTTTGTCATTCACCCCTTGCTCGATTAAGTACTCTGTTATCCAGTCTAAAAGGTGCAACCAGGCAGCATCGGTCTCTCCATTTTTCTCAGCAATAACACAACAGCTATCTGGATGCTGTCTGTATCTAGCCCAGCACTCATTCGCCACAAACGCGGGAAACTTGAGACCCAGCTTTGCGAAAAAGACCTGATCCTCATGCATACCTCGAAAACTCTCTATAAATCCACCTATCTCTTCGAATATCTCTCGTCTTAGCATAGCGTTGCAAGTTGTTGGTGTTTGGTATTTACCTTGCAGTAAGAGGCGGACCAGTGTCGGCGGTTTGACTAAGGTGTTTGGCCGGATACCGAGATCAACCATGTAGTCACGCCGTCTGTCTTTAGGATTGTTCGTCCATGTGTACCAAATCTGGGTGCGCCCATAGACCATGGCCGCCTCGGGCTGAGAGTTCAGAATGGCCACTTGCTGTTCTAGTTTTTGTGGAAACCATACATCATCTGCGTCCAAGAAAGCAATATAATTACCCCTGGCATGTCTGATACCCAAATTGCGCGAAGCGCTCATGCCACGGTTCAGATGGCTGTCATGCTCAAGATAGAACACTTTACCGGGGTACTTTTCAGCATGTTTCAAAGCGATTCTAGTGCTTCCGTCAGTCGATCCGTCATCCACTAGCAATAGTTCCCAATTGTCATAGGTCTGGGCAAACACGCTCTCAATGGCTTCTTCGAGGAATTTCTCGGCATTCAAAAAAATAATGATAACAGATACTATGGATTCGCTACTCATTATTATCTTCCTTACTTTGGTAAGGGTTTTTATTTATAAATTTGTTGCCTTATAATTTTGAGTGCTGTTTGGTAGAATATTCATCGCCATTGAATTGTGTACTCCACTTTAACATTGGTCTAAGAATTCCACCCATGTCTCCAGTGAAATCGCCCCGAGACGAATCGCTCTCAAGGCTATCATTCACATGGAAGGCTATCGCATCGTATTCGTAAAATTGGAAGATAATAGGGTCAATGGTGTCAACACCGGCTCCTACAGAAAAAGTTCCGTCAGCGAGGAGATTGCCGGGTATCCATGCTGTGCTCACATATATCCCTTTTGGACGAGGGCGTCGTCGCCAGACAGGGTCGAGATCATGGGCTGAAAAAGCGAGCACCCCCTCCTCGTTGTAAAAGGCAAAATGCGGCATAATGATATGGTCCGGTTTTAGAACCTCGTATTCCATCTCGACCTTGAGGGGTTGCCTGATGTCAATTGTATCAATCAGATGACCTTCTACTGACCTTACTCGTACAGCACGTAAGCGGACAATTTCACCTTGTGGAGCTTTTTCGGGGTCGGCCCATATTCGCTCAGCGGTTGTACCGACCTCAGGGCTTAAATAAGAACTGATAACTTGATGAGATGGTCCGTCTGCTGAAATACTACCTTCTTCAAGGAGAATGGTTCTTTGACAAAGACGGGTAATAGCGCCCAAATTATGTGATACAAAAAGTATTGTACGTCCTTGGTGTCTTATTTCCTCCATTTTAGTAAAGCACTTCTTCTGGAAAGACGCGTCGCCTACGGACAAGACCTCATCAACTAATAAAATCTCGGGTTCTAGATGGGCAGCCACCGCGAAAGCCAGGCGCATATACATGCCACTGGAGTAGCGCTTCACTGGTGTATCGATAAACTTCTCAATCTCTGAAAATGCAACAATCTCGTCAAACTTACGATCGATCTCTGCTTTCTTCATACCCAAGATAGCCCCATTCAGATATATGTTCTCCCTTCCAGTCAATTCTGAGTGGAATCCAGTACCGACTTCTAATAATGAACCCACTCTACCGTAAATGTCGGCATAGCCTTCCGTCGGCTCTGTGATTCGAGTGAGAATCTTTAGTAGAGTGCTCTTCCCGGCGCCATTAGGGCCTATAATGCCAACAGCCTCACCACGCTTCACTTCGAGAGAGACATCTTTTAGTGCCCAGATAACGCGGTTGCCCTCCTTATCAGTTGCCGATTGCCCATTTGCGAGTTGTGAAAGTCGGCGGATATTTGTGTATATTGCATCTGTCAGTTTGTCACGCAGGGCATTGTGACGCTGGCGCTGTCCAATACGGTACTTCTTACTCAGATTTTTAACATGAATAGCAATTTCGTTCATAGTTCATACTACATCTGCAAATGTATTCTCCATACGCCTAAAATACACGAGCCCTGCGAAAAGGAGTATAGCAACCACCAACGCAGAGACGATTACCAGTGGTCCTATCCCGTCTGTTTTACCTAATAAAGCCCAACGAAATCCTTCTACCACACCAACCATTGGATTCAAAGCATATATGGTGCGTAATGATTGTGGTACCAGACTGCTGGGGTATGCTATAGGGGTAGCAAAGAGCCAGAACTGAGTTAAAAAAGGTATCGTGAAATGCACATCACGATATTGGACGTTTAGAGCGGACAACCATAATCCCACGGCCAAGGCGCTGGCAATTGCTAACAAGATTAATAGCGGCAATGTTAAAACAGCCACTGTGGGGATGATGCCATAGTAGAACATCATGCCGATCAGCACTAGGAATGAAATGCCGAAATCGATCAGCCCGGCCAACACCGCCGATATTGGAATGATTAAGCGGGGGAAGTAGACCTTTGTTAATAGTTGTTGATTTGCCACCAGGCTGTTGCCTGATGCGGTCAGCGCGTTTGCAAATAGCTGCCAAGGTAGAAGTGCACAGTAAGCGAAGACCGGATAAGGTATTCCGTCGGAGGGCACTTTAGCCAAACGTCCAAAAAAAATGCTGAATACGATCATAGTCATAAAAGGTTGTAGGATTGCCCATGCTACTCCAAGCACTGTCTGCTTGTAGCGTACTTTGATATCGCGCCAGACTAAAAAATATAAAAGCTCTCGGTATTCCCAAATATCTTTGAGCCTTAGAGAAACCCATCCATGTGATTGACGAATATTAAAATGTGGTAATGCCTCAAGCGAGACCGTTTCTGGGAAGTTCTTAGTATCAGAGAGTTCTTCTTTATGCAAAAAGCGTCTCCTTCTTGATAATAACGACGGATTAAAATACTGGGAGTTTCTTGTTCATCCAATACTTTATAAATTTAGCCCCTTTGCTTTCTGTTATATGAGCTATCTCGATTAGTTTAATACAAAGATAAATGCTAAGAATGCTGAATTCACAAGCGATCATCATTTTCAATGCCTTGTTTCGTGTCTTTACGTTCGATAAGTAATCATTATAAAATGTTTTGATGATAATTAATGGAAACAATGATACAGCTCCGTTTTCTCACTTACACAATTATAGAAAAGTACTAGGAATAAATACTTTAATAGTAGCATTATTTTACTAGTACTAGATTGAAACTTTAGTTCTTTTATATACTAGAATCAAGTGGACTTTTGTTATGTTTATGTTTGGATAAAGGTTATTAACTTGGTAAATCTTAATACTTTAGGCTTATGGTTGATTAAGAATGCTTTTTTCACGTTTTTCCCTCGGTATATATCTACAGCACAGTTCCTATTAGAGAAAAGAAGCTTCTTATACAGCATTTGTTTATTATTATTATCTTGCTATGTCTCATCCGAATCGGTGTATTATTTTAACCTCTTATTCCAGGGGGGAAGTCTCAGCAGACCCGATATGGTCGATTTTAATTGATATCGTTCGATTACGAGATTTATTCCTCCATGCTTGGCGTAAAACTCGGATGACATTACATTAGGATCTACTCCTCTCCCCCCGCTAGTCAATTTAACTACGCGATCTCCAGCGAAGGCGATAGTGGCTTTTTTCTCGGCGATAATAAAATCGCCTAAAACAGTATAACTTGCCAGTGCCCCACCGGTAGTTGGATGTCCGAGAATGGAAATGTAAGGAAGTCCCGCGTCCTTGAGCTTTAACACTGCGGAAATGGTTTTTGCCATTTGGTAGAGTGCAACTGTGCCTTCCTGCATTCTAGCTCCACCGGTTGCTGATACTGAAATTAAGGGAAGCTTCTTGCGTATTGCATAATCCACGATAAGTTTCATTTTTTCTCCAAAAATAGCTCCCATTGATCCGCCCATAAAACGGAAGTCGCAAACAGCAATTGCAACAGGCACATCGGAAATTGTTCCATAGCCAGTAATCAGTGACTCTTTTGAGTCTGTGCGAACTGGCATCTTGTTGAGGCTCTCTGAATAGTCATGAAAATTAAATCGCCCATCAATATTTTCCGTGCTTAAATCGGGATGCAAATCGTGAAATGAGCCGGAATCTAACAACAGGTCAAGATAATGATCTGATCCAAGCGAGCTCGGTTTTTGACAATAGGGGCAGGCATAAAAGTTTTCTTGAAACTCTTTTTCTGTAGAATGGTTTCGACATCCATATCTGATTACCTTTCCCTCCAGGTCTTTTTCATCGTTGCATACATAAGGCTCTGCACCATATAAGGCTATCTGCATGTGGGTAACTTCGGGAGTAACATTCTTCTTTAATTGGTAAGAAGGTATTAGCCAGAGTTTTAATTTTTTAGTAAAGGCCTGATACTTTCTTGGTTTTTTATCAAGCTGTCCGCATTCCTCTATTTTTTCTCTTAGGTTTTTTTGGAGATAATTTATATCCGAACGGTCAAGCTCGTCTGTGGCTTGGCTTAGGGTCTTTTGAATATTATCCAATACTTTGGTCAGATAATCGGAACTATCCAAAGACGGTTCTTTAATTACTTTATCAACAATACCGTATTTAGTCATATAATCGGATGTTGACTGCAGGACTTTGAGGGCTTCTTCAATATTGTTGGCGCTTCGGAAAAGTATGGCAGAACATCCTTCTGCCGTAATAACTGAGTATTCAGCACGGGAGAGCATAAAACGGCGGTGAGCAAGCTGGAGAGCGATCGCGCCACCGCTTCCGCCGGAACCAATAATGACAGAGATCGTTTTAGTGTTTAATGTAATCATTTTTGCCTGACAGTAGGAGATAAGCCAGGACTGGAGCTTTTCAGCCGAATATTCAAATGGATCTCCGCCAATGGTATCTATAAAAGTATGGAGCATTAAACCGTGTCTCTCGGCGTAGTGCATCATACTGTAGGACAGTCCATAGCCGTCTGCTTTTACCAGGCCGTAGTTGAACTTGGGGCGTTCCACCTCATTTGAAGGAGTCTGCTGCGCGATTATCGCTACTTTTTTATTTCTGCTTCTAAGTGTGGCAGTCCCGATAATCACTGCCGGGTCGTCAACGAATTCAATTATCTTTCCTGTAGGGGTTGTTATTTTATTAGAAAAATCCTCTAACTCGTACCAAGGTGTAAAATCTCTGTATAAAGACTCTATTATATACTTTGATTTTACTTTCTTGTAAGACCGTGACTGTTCGTGTATCTCAATCATTCTTGAAATGCGAGTCATTCCCTCCTCCGTTTCTCATTTTTTGATATGTATTGTAAAGCGATCAAAATGACTCTGAGTTATGATAATTGTAGTTTCCCTTGTAAAAAAGAAAAGGATTATTTAAAAAGGGCAATTTAATTACACAGCGGTTAAATTATAACATAAATTATATGGGTTGCAGGGTGGCGTTTGGATTAAATGTTTAGTGGGTTTTACTTATTGATTCATAGAATTAGTTTTGGTGGAAGAAGGCTTTATTTATTCTCTTACGATAAAACAAGGCCGGCTTTCCGGATTTTAGCCAAGAAGCCAGCCCTATTCAAATTTTTTAGATAGGTTAATTCTTAAACAGTAAATGACGATCCGCAGCCGCAGGAACCTTTAGCATTTGGGTTGTCAATTTTAAAACCCGTGCCGTTTAAACCGTCTGCATAGTCAAGTCTGCCTCCCTGAAGATAGGGATAGCTGAATTCATCAATTGCTACCTTGATGCCATCCACTTCAAAAACTTGATCTGTATCTTCTGTTATATCATCAAAACCCATCTCATAAGAAAAACCCGAGCATCCGCCAGGCACCACTCGAACTCTGAGAACGGCATTTGGTATGTCCTCACCTTCTAATAGCCTCTTAATCTCACCCGCAGCTTTTGTAGTTACTTCAAACATATTTTAACGACCTCCTTAGACCAAAAGCCTTTTTTTATTCTTTATAATTATATGCGGTAATAAATACAATAGCAATTCCCAATAAAAACACAATAGAGTTTATAATTACGGATTGCTTATGAAGCTTACTAAAGCTAGTTTGTATCTCTTGATACCGGGAAGAATCCTCAGAAAGGTCTCTCATCTCGGATCTTACTTCCAATGCTTGGGGTCTTATCACCGTTCCGGCAAAAGCTGCGAGTCCTAGCATAATTACGAGAATTACAATTCGAAGGGAGTTTGAAATCCCGGATAAGGTGTTTTCCATAACCCAGGAAAGGATTAAAGCAATAAGAGCAACTCCGCCGCACACATAGGCTATAAGATAGTATTTGGGGAAAATATCCGAGATCAAGTCTCCTGCCGTCTCACGGGGAAGTACTTTAAAGATGCTTGGGGCTGTAATAAGAGAGAAAAAGAAGATACTTCCTATCCAAAAGGTTATGGAAAGGAGAAAGAGAAATCTGAGGAAAGTCTGCATTACTTAATTAATCGCCATTCTAATATGCTTTTATTATACCCGTTTAAAATCAATGTCGAGGAGAATTACAATTTCGTGGCGAAGAAGTTCACCGCATGCACATATAAGTCTTTAGACACTTTATCCTCAGCCGATGTGTTTTTAAAACAGTCGAAACGTTCTAGGATCTTACCATCAAATAATCCAACAGCCGAGCTCAATTCAAAAAATTCTGATTCCGGAAGAGATCCGAGTTCCTCTCTATCATATTTAAGGTACTCGCACGCATAGTCTTTACCGCGATGGAAGTGAAATTCGCCCTGGGGTTCACGTGCTACACGATCATATGTTTCGTGCACTAGCTCACGCAACCGATTTACATCAAATCCTATTGGACATTTAATAGCCATTTTATTTCTCTCCTTTTATAACCTTAAATTCAGATTATGGCATGCTATATCTTGACTTGAAACATTCATTGGAGATATAGCATGCCTTTTTTAATTTACTTTGTCTCTAGATTAATTGAGGCAGGGACAGGATTCATCACACTGTTAGCAGCTGGTGATCTTTTCTGAGCCAAGTCAATAAGCTCTTCCAGTTTCTTCTTTGGTGCATCCGATTTAACCTTAAAAGTCACCCTAATTTGCTCATAACCAACCTGCGTCCGACCAGGAAGTCCGAGCACTCCACGAAGATCAAGATCGCCTTCATATGTGGATTCGCTCTCGTTTATCTTAACTCCATGAACCGCAGCGTAGTATACAAAGGTTGTAGTTATACAGCCTGCTATGGCATGAAGTATGAACTCTACAGGGTTAGCCCCATTATTCTCTCCCAAAAGAACCGGAGGCTCATCGTTATCAAATACAAACAGTTTCTCGCGAGAGGTATCCTCCTGGTAAGCACCGTAAAAATCTTTTATGGTGGAGCGATTGTGCCTACCAATTATCCATTTATTGGAAGCGCGGAATTTGAACTTGGCAATCTCCGCACAATCGCCGCGTTTTCCTTGATTAACTCTATGGTGTCAACTAACCTACTGACGTTAACACCATTTAAAACAGTTTCTTCCACCTTGCTTGCTGTTGCTTGTTCTGCCATTTTACTTTACCTCCTTTTTTGATTTTTTTATTGTAAAGAACTGTTAATACATCAGTGCATGTAACGTGCCACATATTATTTATGTACAATTATTCAATGATAACCGATGATTACATGGTTTTAACACGTAGTAATAGCTTGTGATAATTCGTAATTTGCGAGATCTCGCAAGTGAAATTAGCGAGATTTCATAAATGAGCGGGAAATAGCACGATGAAACAGCTTGGAAAACAAAGCGGGCAATCGAAATACTTTTTTCGTACTTCGAAAGGCCCTTCGAAGTACTCAACATAGGCTCAGTAGAAACCGCCAGTTGTCTGGTTTAGCACAATTAGTCTATTAAATAGAGATTGTTTTGGCTACGAAGAAATTAGATACACGGATAAACAAATTGAACTAATTGGGTCCATGAACAAGAATCGATCTTGCGCTGTCAAATAAAAATTGCATTTTGTTGCTGTTGAAGATAAATGTTGAGTTAACAGGGCTGGAAACGGATCGTTTAGTATTGATGGGATTACGACCTCTTTATTTGAGAAAATACAATAAAGCACTCCTTAAGCGGATGGATGCTGATTCTTATCTCATTTTTGGGAAAGCTCTTATGGTCTTTTCATAGCGTAGATACCAAAGCAACATCAGAACGCTAGATATTGTATAGAAGCTATGGAGAAACCAGATCGGCCCAAGGGGCATTGCGAGTATGTAAAACCAATGTATCAAGTTTGCTATGTTATTCATGATGATATAAGTGTAGCTATAAGAGTTGAGGCTGCGCGTTCTCGCTGCTTTCAGTAACATTGGAATGTTACTTAGCGTAAAAATCGTTGTTGAGATTGTGCCTGCTATTATTCCGAGTTCTATTATTCCATTCCTCAAACTTCTGAGGGATTTCTAATTTTTCAAAATAACCGAGCTTCAATTAATCATTTTCATACGTTCTATTAGATAATTACGAAGCTCATGGAGATAAGAATTGGTTGCGAGATTTCGCAAATTATGAGATCTCGTAAGGGAAAATAGCGAAATTTTACAACTCTATGAGTAATAGGACCGGGCTAAAACTGGTATATAGGGAAGACGAGAATATTGAAAGGTATTCAATTTCACCCTTCGACCGGCTCAGTGTGATCGGTGCGTGTGCGAACCTGCATAATTAGCCGTTCGTGTAGCTTGTCGAAGCACGGAAAATGATTTTAGATGAAATGCATAAGAGATTATCTAGGTCGTTTAATTCCTAATGCTTTCATACGAGAGCTTAAGGTTGATGAGTTTATACCGAGAAGCCGAGCTGCGCCATTTTCACCCGAAACCCTCCAACCGGTCGTTTCCAAGGCGCGAATCAGGTTTTGCCTTTCTAATCCTTCTAGTTCACCGATTGTACGAATCCGTTCAGATGTTTCTTCAGCTGGGGCTGTCATCTTAGCCAAAGTGTCTTTGGCAGTTTCTGGAAGCGCACGATTCAAGTTGAGCCGCCCGCCTTGAGAGGTAATCACTGCCCGCTCTATAACATTCTGTAACTCGCGCACATTTCCGGGCCAGTTATAGGATTTTAAATGTCTCGTATCTTCTTGAGTAAGTGGTTCAATCCTGCGTCCCATCTTATGTGCGAATTTTTCAGCGAAAGCGGAAGCGAGCAATATTATGTCATTTCCACGCTCTCGAACTTCCGTTTCAGCACGAAGGCGTTGTAACTCGGCGGCCGCACGAGCGGCAAAGATGCGGAATAGGGTCTGGGCACGAGGCTCCTCTGGCATAGGCCGCGTGTCGAAAACCGCTAGGTGTCCAAGCACCTGTCCATCAATGTCTAATAAAGGAACACCCATGTAGCTCACCGCACCCACAGGCTTCAAATCAGGATCGTCTCTGGGTAAAGTGACACAACATTATCCGGGATATGAACAAGCCTTTTGTCTTCAACCACTGGCTCGCAGGGTGTACCAGTAATTTCGTACTCATAATCGTGTATCCACTGACCGCCCAACCAAAAAGCTAGAGCTTTCTTCTCTGTTATCATATAGATATATCTTTACTTCGTTAGCTTCAGCATCATAAGAATTCGCCACTAGTTCGACGATCACAGGGGGCAAAGTCGAGTACATTTGAATACCCAAGTGTTGAATGGTATTAGGATCGAATTTCATAATTAGTTCTTCATCTTTACCATTCTCAATAGTTGGGTTAGGTATCTTTGTCATTGTTAGCTATTATTGCAAATTAACCTGGCAATTTGTTGTTGGTTTATGTTGTAATTGGTTATTATTGATTCCGCCAATCTTTTTGCCAATTCTGGAGGGACCGCATTTCCTATTTGTCTTGCAATGGAAGCCAAACTATTTCCCTTGAACTTGTAAGTCCTGGGAAAAGTTTGTAGCAAGGCTCCTTCTCTCAATGATATGCCTCTGTTTTCTTCTGGATGCGCAAATCTTCCGTTTGAAATACTCAAAAATCTTGTAGTTATGGTTGGTGCAGTTCTATCCCAATACATCCTTCCGTATACGTCGCTAAATATTTTGTCTTTTGCCCTGTAGGCATTTATCTGCAATTCCGGATCGTCTTTCCAAGCCAACCTTGTCCCCCCGTTAGGGGGGTTTTTTCTAATCGCCTGAGATTTTTTTGACTTAATTTTGCTACGGAATGCAGAAAATCTGTTTGGTCTATGTTGCCGGCTTTGACTTTCGGAAATCCATTATGCTCGCCAATAAAATCCCTTACTGTTAGACACTTATTTCCCAGTGGCGTTATCTGGACATCGATCGGAAGTCTAGTTCCTATCAGTACGTACCTCGCTCTTTTTTGCGGAACACCGTAGTAAATGGCATTAATAATCTCATGGTTAAATTTATATCCTAGTTCTATGAGAAAATTTAAAAAAAACTTAAGAGGGCTATCTTTTTTCGAACGATACCGGGTAAATTTTCCAGAACCACATAACCTGGTATGAAATATCTGACAAATCTTTGAAAATCTTCTATGAGGTTCTTTGATTTGACGGCGCTCTCTCTAATGGTATTTATTTTACTGAAATACTGACATGGACTGCATGCCAAGAAAACAAGGGAGTCATCATTTGCCTGTAGGCCAATTAGATCCTCTAGTTCTTTTTCATTCCAAATCTTTATATCAGCATGAATGAATTTGGATTCGGGATTATTGGTTACGTATGTTTCTTTGCATTCTATGTCATTATCAATTCCAGCCACAACCTTAATGCCAGCCTGACGAAACCCAAAAGTCATACCTCCAGCTTCGCAAAAAAAATCGATCGCTTTTAGCCTCTTCGTTGTTAACCCATTCTCATTTTGAATTTACTATACGATTTTCCAAAAAACTCCTTATTAAGTTGCTCGGACATATTATTACAAATGCTTTCATTAAGTCAATTAGGGATATTGATATCAACTAAGATGTCCCCCGAATGGATAAGACTAATAAGAAAGCTGTGTGTCAAGACTTGATGTATAAGTTTTTGATATAGTATCCGCAGATGACGATGCCTTGCCTATTCACTTTACCGGTGCCATCTAATTTACAGAAGGGATCAGGTCTTGAATTTTGAATTATTCTCATTAGTTAACTTACTATGGTACTACAATGCAATCTCAAAATCTTACCAATATTAATCGGCGTGAAACCATACTTCAAATGTCCTTCTTGAACCTAAATGGTTTCTTTCCTCTTTGGTTATAGATTCTACGTCCCTAAACAACTACTTCAGCTCAGGCCTATAAATAAACTTCTGCACTATGGGTATACTTCATCTATCCTGTGCATGCTTTAATATGGTTCAAGAACAGTGGCAAATTTATCATTTCCTAAAAAGTCTGACTCAATATGTGTTATTGCCAATCACATCTCTTGGTAAAAAATTCGACAGTTGGGTATAGTTTTTTTCATGAAACAGGATACTTTGCTGATAATAGATTCGAGTGAAAATAACGCTGATCTCTATTACAGAACCAGGTTTTTTGTTCCCGACCCAGCTATTTTTATTGAACATAAGGGACAAAAAATACTCGTTTTAAGTGATCTTGAACTGGATAGAGGAAAAAGGGAAGCACAAGTGGATATAGTTATTTCTTTGTCTGAATACAGAAAAATGCTTCCAGCCAAGAAACAGGCAAAATCAGGTCTTATTGACATTGTCGATCTGGTGTTTAAAGAGCTTAAAGTAAAAAGCGCGGTGGTTCCCGGAAGATTTCCCATAAAATACGCTGATGAGTTAAGAAAGCTTGGCTACCGTATAGGCTACAAAAATATAGGGCCGTTTTTTGAGGAAAGGCTAAAGAAAACAGCTCAAGAAATAGGTTTTATAAGAGATGCACTGAAAAAAACCGCAAAGTCGATGGAACTTGCCATTGGGATGATAGCTTCATCCGAAATAAAAAAAGACAAACTTTTTTTGAACGGCAAAGTACTAACCTCAGAGAAGATAAAGGGGGAGATAAACGCAGAGCTTTCTAGATCGGGTTTCACTGCAGAGCACACAATTGTTGCTTGTGGAATTCAATCTTCGATGCCACATCACAGAGGAGAAGGCCCCCTTTTTGCAGGACAAGCAATCGTTATTGATATATTTCCTCGCTCTCAGGAAAACGGATATTTTGGCGATATGACGAGAACAGTTGTAAAAGGAGAGCCGTCTAAGGAACTAGAAAGGATGTATCAGACGGTTCTTAAAGGGCAGAAACTCGGAATGAGCCTCATAAAGGATGGTGTAAAGGCGAAAGAAGTTCACGGAGCAATAGTGGGTTTTTTTAAGAAAAATGGTTTTGAGACCGGTAACATTGATGGAAAACAACAAGGGTTTATTCATTCCACTGGGCATGGACTTGGACTCGAAATCCATGAGCCTCCAAGAGTGAGTTCTGGGGATGAGGTGCTTGAAGAGGGAAATGTAGTAACGGTTGAACCAGGACTGTACTATGAAAATCTAGGCGGCGTAAGAATCGAAGACGTTGTCGTTGTAAAAAAAGATGGTTGCCTCAATCTCACCCGATGTCCAAAAAGGTTTAGGGTTTAAAGATGGGGAATATCTAGCCGCGAATAAAAATGCAAGATGCAGGATGCAAGATATAAATAAACCACGCATCGTGAATCATGAATCGTGTATCGTGCATCATTTTTAAACCTTGGATACAATTACTCACGGTCTTATTGGAGCTTTAGCATCGAAGGCTGGTTTTTATCAGAAGCCGGGCCGAGTCGCAACTGTTGCTTTTACAATCGGCGCGGTTTTCCCCGACGTTGATTTTGTAACTTTGTTCTTAGGTCCTGATTTTGCTCTTCGCTACCATCGAGGAATAACCCACTCGGTAATTGCCGCTCCGTTTTTTGCAATTCTTCTGGGCGCAATCATTTATCGCTTTTCTTCATTTAAAAACCTCCGATTTTTAACCTTGCCGGTTGCTCTCGGAATCTATTCTCACATTTTCTTTGATCTTATTACGTCTTACGGGACGGTAGTCTTTGACCCACTGAGTATGAAGCGATATAGTTGGAATCTTGTATTTATACTCGACCCATTCATTACGCTTCCAGTTTTGATAGGCTTGATTCTGGCTTGGCGAAAGAAAGAGATTGCTTTCAAAGTTTCAATTATCGTACTTACATTTCTTTCTCTGTACTTACTTGTTTGTCTTTACGCCAGGGATATAAATTCAGAAAGGTTGGCTGAGTTTGCTAAAAAAAGATCGCTTGATGTCATAAAATCTTCTGTGTATCCCCGCCCGCTTGCCCCCTTTTTCTGGATGGGAGTTATTGAAACGGAGGAGGCTTTTTACAAAGGAAATCTTAGCATTTTTAATAATGGTATATATGACTACGAAGTTATTCAAAAAACAGAGGGGAATTCCTATATAAAACTTGCGAACAAACTTGACGAAGTTAGGCTCTATCGCTGGTTTGCCGATTTTCCTGTTTCATTATATAAAAATGAAGATGGGAAACACATCGTTGAGTTTTACGACCTAAGGTTCAGGATGATTTCGACTAAATTTCCCTTTTTGTTGAAAGTAGTTTTTGATAATAATGGACGTTTAGAAAATATCTTACTGAATGGAAGGAAAGTAGAGAAGAGGTTTTGATTTAAAACCTATTACACACGTACTTCAAACAGTTATGCTAAAGCGCTTTTCTAAAGGTTTTCAGTAGAGCTCACAGGTAAAGATTTTGCCTGAGTCATCGTCATTGAAATTTTAAACCACGAACAAACTGATGCTACGTTGTTTTCTTCAAGCAAAGGAAAGCTGAAAAGTTATAATATTGAAAAAAGGTGTCTGCTATTTCAAAACCATTCCGTTTAAACATTTCTATGTTCTCATCGAAACGAAAAGGGATGAGAACATTCTCGAGAGCCTCTCTCTTTCGCATTATTTCCAAATCTTTGTAACCGTTGCGTCTCTTATAATCATAGTAGAAATCAATAAAAAAACGATTCATGCATGTGTCCTTTGTGAGGACCTTTTCTGCTACAATAAAGGCACCTTCTTCAACCAGTGAGTTGTAAATCCACTTAATCAGGTTGTCCCTTCGTAAGGGGCGAATGAATTGCATCGTCCAGCACATTGTGACAACACTCGCGTTGTCGAGCTGTATCTTAGATAGGTCTCCCTTGAGGTCTGCATGTCTAACCTGGAAGCGATTGTCTAATTCTTTTTCCTTTATCTTTTGATTCGCCTGTTCAAGCATAGGTAGCGAGTTGTCATATCCTATAAAATGGCCTGGTTGTTCAATCTCTGAACAAAGATTAATAAGCCTGGTGGCTCTAGCGCATCCAAGATCGTAGACAGTGGTTCCCGGTATAAAAAATTCTTAGCGATCTCTTTGAACATATCTTGCTGTTCGAGGTAAAAAGGAACACTGCGAGTGATCATGTCTTCGAAAGCTTCGGCAACTTCTGCGTTAAATTCAAAGTCGTCTATACGAGCCGAACCCTTTAAAAATATTGCATCTTTCATTCAACCTATCCCTTAATGTACGAAGATATTTTCAACAAAATTTACATTTAATTTTTGTTTGATTATAAATATTCTAAAGGTGACCTGTTCATACTTTGAGAACTGAGCATAAATTTCATTCTTGCTAGCACTTACACAGCTTGCTTCAATTATGTGCAACTGTCGTAAAAAATGTGCCCTTTGCATTTCATTTGTTGTCAATAAAAACTCCCGTATGTAAGTATCCTGGATTGACCTTGTCCAGTTTCGACATTAACATACTTTTTGAATTTCAAGCCTAGAGGAGCCTAGATGAAAAAGAGCTTTGAAGACATAGTTAAACTTTCTGAGCACTTAAGAAGTCCCGAAGGATGTCCCTGGGATAGGGAGCAAACGCTAAACACACTGAAGTCATTTATTGTTGAAGAAGCATATGAGGTTATTCAGGCGATTGAAGCTGATGACACCGAAGAGCTCAAAGAAGAACTGGGCGATCTACTTTTTCAAATTGTCTTTGCCTCCCAAATATCTAACGAAGAAGGAGAGTTCGGTATAGAAGATGTATTGAATCAGCTTTACTACAAGCTGGTCAGGCGACATCCTCATGTGTTTGGAGAAGAAAAGGCAAAGAACGCTGAAGAAGCTGTGAGGAGATGGCAAGGGGAGAAGTTAAAGGAAAAAATGAGAAAGAGGAATTTGCTAGAAATCCCCCGCTCTATGCCTGCTCTCCTTCGCGCGCAGAGGGTAGGGGAAAAGGCTTCTCAGGTGGGATTCGATTGGGAAAAGGCTTCGGATGTAATAGAGAAGGTAAGAGAAGAGTTAGAGGAACTTCAAAGCGCAATCATAGCTAACCAGAAGAATTCGATGGAAAAGGAATGGGGGGATTTAATCTTTTCTTTGGTTAACCTTGCAAGGCATCTAAAGCTGGATTCAGAGAGCACGGCACACATAGCAGTAGATAAGTTCATAGAAAGGTTCAGCAAAGTTGAGGAGAAGGCAAAAGAGAAGGGTAGGGAATTATCAGAACTCACACTAAAAGAGATGGATGAGCTTTGGGAAGAAGCGAAGGGTGAAAAGTTGAAAGTTGATAGTTAAGAGTTAGAGTTTTAACTTCCAACCATCAACTATTTAAAAGCATCCCCATAAGCTTCCACCCCTCATCCACAAAAAGACCTGTCTTGGAAGCCGATTTTTCGGAGAATACGCTACTGCTATCCTTTACGCTTCTATCTTTTGAACTAAAGATCGCAAAAGGCACCGGTTCGTTTATATGAGTTTTTAGCTCGATGGGCGTGGGGTGATCCGAAAGAAGAAGTATCTTATAATTGTCAAATCGCTTTATCCCTTCGAGAACGGGTCTTATCACACGGCTGTCCAAATCCTCTATAGCTCGGATTTTTAAATCCGCTTTTCCCTCATGTCCCGTTTCATCAGTAGCCTCGATGTGAATCATTACCAGGTCAACTTCGTCTAAAGCTCGAAGGGCGTAATCAACTTTACCCTGATAGTTTGTATCAAGGTAGCCTGTAGCACCCGGCACATCTATCACCTGAAGTCCTGCATAAACCCCGATTCCTTTTACCAAATCCACAGCCGATATGATCGCTCCTTCGATTCCGTAGAGTTCTCTAAACTTCGGCATCTTTGGCGCCCTTCCCTGTCCCCAGAGCCAGATGCTTGTAGCTGGGTTTTTTCCTTGCTTTAATCTTTTTTTGTTTACTGGATGATTTCTCAAAAGTTCTTTTGATGTTTCAATAAGGTTTTTTAATTTATCCGCACCCTCTCCGTTCGGCAGGTAAGGCAAAATCCCTTTTCCGGAAATATCGTGTGGGGGAGTCGTTTTCATTCTATCAATACCGCCGTGCCATACCATGAGGTGGCGATAGCTTACACCCGGATAAAAATTTATTTCTCCCTCTTTTTCTAGGTCTTTTCTAATATCGAGAATGATCTCTCTAGCCTCTTCAGTTGAGATATGTCCCGCGCTGTAATCCTCCATGACCGTTTTTCCATCTGAATCCTTGAGAGTAACGAGATTGCATCTGAATGTGACATCTGTTTCTTCTACGTTTACACCCATGCTTGCCGCTTCAAGCGGAGACCTTCCCGAATAGTAGAGTTTCGGATTGTATCCAAGCACGCTGAGATTTCCCACATCGCTCCCAGGAGGAAGCCCATCGGGAATGGTTTTTACCATTCCGAACAAGCCTCTTCTTGCAAGTTCGTCCATATTTGGTGTTTTTGCGGCTTCTAGTGGAGTTTTATTTCCAAGCTCCGGAATTGGATGATCCGGCATTCCATCCCCTTGAATTATTACGATTTTCATAGGGTAAAAGACTAAATGCTTTTAGAAAACATATCAAGAAGAAACTCGGCTTTTTCGTTTTCATCTAATCAAAATATGTATTATTATGTTGTCGCAAGGTGGTATATTTTATTCTCAGTCAGTACTCAAGGAGGTTTTAGCTCTATGACTGTAAACGCCATGCCGCTTGTCGTCGTCGCTCTGTGCGTGATGGCTATATTCTACAGATACTATCATGGCTTTATCGCTGCAAAGGTTGCCGTTCTTAATGATTCGAGAAAAACTCCTGCGCACACAATGTATGATGGACAAAATTACTACCCTACAAATAAATGGGTTCTTTTCGGTCATCACTTTGCCGCAATAACAGGAGCAGGCCCTCTAATCGGTCCCGTTCTTGCCGCACAGTTTGGTGTTCTTCCGGGATATCTGTGGATACTGATAGGCGTTGTGCTTGCTGGCGCGGTTCATGATTTCATAATATTCTTCGCCTCTGTAAGGCATGGCGGAAAATCCCTTGCCGAGATTGCAAGAATCCAAATCAGCCCTCTCTCAGGAATCATAGCCTCTATTGCCATTCTTTTTATATTGGTTGCCGCTCTTGCGGGTCTTGCACTTGCAGTTGTAAACGCGCTTGCCGAAAGTCCATGGGGAGTGTTTACCATAGGCTGCACAATTCCCATTGCTTTTTTTATGGGGTTTTACATGTATCGCTTCAGAAAGGGAAGAATAGCTGAGGGAACGATAATAGGAGTTATACTTCTCATACTTGCCGTCTTTTTCGGTAAAGACGTTGCGCAGTCCTCTCTTGCTCCTTACTTCACACTACCCAAGGCAAAGATAACGCTTTTTATCCTTATCTACGGATTTGTAGCTTCCATTCTTCCCGTGTGGATGCTGCTTTGTCCCAGGGATTATCTTAGCGCATTCATGAAAATCGGGACAATTGCGTTTCTGGCAATAGGGATAATAATAGTTCACCCTGAGCTAAAAATGCCGCTTGTTACCGACTTCATTCACGGCGGAGGCCCTATAATCCCAGGAACACTGTTCCCATTCACTTTCATAACAATTGCCTGTGGAGCGATCTCCGGGTTTCACGCCCTTGTAGCGTCCGGGACGTCTCCAAAGATGGTCTCGAAAGAATCGGATATAAAAACCATCGGGTTCATTGCGATGCTGATCGAGGGTTTTATCGGAATCCTTGCCTTGATTGCTGCATGCGCGCTTTTCCCAGGTGATTATTTTGCTATAAACGTTCCGCCAAAAGTGTTTGAGACGCTTGGACTTAGCACTGTAAATCTCCAAGTACTCTCAGCTGAAGTTGGAGAAAGCCTTGTGGGAAGAACAGGGGGAGCGGTTTCTCTTGCCGTAGGGATGGCGCAGATTTTCACATCATTCCCCGGAATGAGACACCTGATGGATTACTGGTATCACTTTGCCATTATGTTTGAAGCTCTTTTTATCCTAACAACGATTGATACTGGAACAAGGGTTGCAAGGTTTATGATTCAGGAGTTCGGCGGAAAATTCTATAAGCCGTTTGAGAGAGTTGACCACCTGCCCTCTGCTATAATTTCAACTGCCATTATTACTTGTGGATGGGGGTACTTTGTTTTTACAGGAAGCATAAGCACAATCTGGCCAATGTTTGGAACCTCCAATCAGCTTCTTGCAGGAATTGCACTCTGCGTGGGGACAACGTTTATTATTAATCTAGGAAAAGTCAGATACGCATGGGTAACGCTTGTCCCAATGGCTTTTGTTATGGCGACTACGCTTACTGCGGGATGGATGAACATTACTCAGAATTTTCTCCCAATGACAAAGAGAGAAGGATTGGTTATTCAGGGATATGTGAATTCGATTCTTACAGGAATTATAATGGTATGCGCAGTTATAATCCTTATAGATTCTTTTAGAGCATGGTATAAAGCAGTTTTTGTCGAGAAGATACATGAGGTTAGCATTCCAAAAGGGGAAGTGGTGTCGGATTAGAAATATTTTCTTACCTGTTGTTGCGAGGAGTGAAGCGACGAAGCAATCTGATCCTTAGTTTGTCATTTCGAGTCCTTCGACTCGGCTCAGGATAAATTCCACGAGAAATCCAGATGTCTCACGCGAGTTCGACATGACAAATGAACGAAAAGAGGGATTGCTTCACATCCTTTGGATGTTCGCAATGACAATCTTATAAGGTTATACGTTAACTCTAGTCGCTTTTTAGAGGAAGTTCAGATTGACTAAAAACAAAAAATCATCCGTAATAATTGTAAGGGAAAACGACGGTACCGGTGGTTGTATCTGCTGTTCAGGCGGAATGGGGGAGTATGGGGAAAAAGACCCGTCCTATGAAGGGATAAGGAAGGTAGCTCAGGAATGTGGAAGGCTCCATAGAGAAATCACAGAAAAATTTGGAGAAGATGAAGTTGAGATTATCCAAATTGAGCCCAGAGCTTATTTCTATTTAATGCCAAAGGTCTTAAAAGATGTCCTAAAATTTAAACCTTCTATAACTTGTGCCATCCGAACGATGTTCCTGTGGTATCCCGTGCCCACGGTGATCGTGAACGGAAAGCCTGTGGGCTTAGGAAGAGTGCCGACGATTGATGAGGTTTTAAGAGAGTTGGAAAGACTTAATTGACAATCAGTGTATTGTTGTGATATAAAAGGAAAAGTCTATT
>JACPIY010000013.1 GCA_016187835.1 Deltaproteobacteria bacterium
CGAGCGTCCACACCACTGTCATTCCGAACCCTGTCCCGAACCCTTCGGCGGAGCCTGCACTGAGAGAATCGAAGTGCTCAGAGCCTGTCCTGAGCGAAGCGTAGGAATAAACTCCTGTGAGGGAGCTTATGAGGAATCTTGTTGGTTTTCAGGATTCCTAGAAGGATAAGATTTCTCCCCCATGAGATATGACCCCGTGGGATAGTAAACATCCCATGGGGTGAAATTATCTCACGGGGTCGAAATGACAGGAAGGACAGTCGAAATGAACGGGTGATACGGCAGTGCGACCGGAAGGATAGTGGCAATGACAGGAAGGTCAGTCGAAATGACAGTTACTTTGATAGGAATTATTAAACTAGGTGAGACTTAGCTCCACATTGTCTGTTTGGTCAAATTTAGATTTTTACAACTTCACGCTGGCGATCATTCTTTCATCTCTCCTAGAAAAGCTATTATCTAAATAATTGTCTCAGGCTTGATATCCCTTTGCTTGAGACTTTCCTTCCGCTTTCTTTTTAGCCGAATTTTTCCTAAAAGGCTTTCTTTTTGACTCTTTCTTCTTTTCTTTACTGTCCTTCTGGGCCTCTTTCAATCCATCTATTTCCTCACCTTGAATATCTTTAAGGCGCTTTATGCCTTTACACCCTGGATAACCGGTACAACCTAGAAATTTACCATACCGGCTTGTCCTTATCGCCATAGGCTTTCCACATAGATCGCAAAGTATGTCATTTCTGATTTCGGGTTTCTTTTTCTCCTTAATTCTTATTTCTCCATCTTCATTATATTCAAACTGCTTTGCATTTTTACAATCAGGATACCTTGAACAAGAGAGAAACTCTCCCTTTTTGCCCCACTTTATAATCATTGAAGAACCGCAATTTTCGCACTCAACGTCAGTAGGCACCCCCTCACGTCTTAAACTCCTCATTGAACTTTCGGCTTGAGTAAGTCTCTTAGAGAACTCTTTATAAAACCTCTTTAAAAGCTCAACCCAGTTTACAGTCCCCTCCTCCACCTCATCGAGTTTTTCTTCCATATCGGCCGTAAACTGAACGTCCATCACCTCAGGAAAGCCTTGTATAAGAAGGTCAGTTACAGAACTTCCAAGAAGGGTTGGTTTTAATCTGTTCTTTTCCTTAACAACATATTCCCTCTCTTGGATTGTAGAGAGTATGGTTGAGTAGGTAGAGGGTCTTCCTATACCATTCTCCTCAAGCTCCTTTACAAGAGAACTCTCTGTGAACCTGGGGGGTGGTTGTGTAACGTGTTGCTTTCCTTCAAGATTAAGTAATTTTAATTCCTCACCCTCGCTCAGCTCAGGTAGTTTTGCCTCTTCTTCTTTTTCCTTTGCCTCTTCTTCCTCTTCCTTTCCTTCCATGTAGGTTGCCGTAAATCCGGGGAATTTCATTACAGAGCCTGTTACTCGAAAGAGCCCCTTTCCAGCTTCAATCTCAACAATTGTCTGGTCATAAACAGCAGGGCTCATCTGAGATGCAATAAACCTCTGCCATATGAGCTTATAGAGTTCAAACTCATCTTCCGATAAAAAGGGCTTGACTTGATCAGGCGTCGTTGCGACTGCTGTTGGTCTTATTGCTTCATGCGCGTCCTGAGCGGACCTCTTAAGCTTGAAAATATTAGGAGTTTCAGGGAGAAAATCAGCTCCATAGTTTTCCCCAATGTATGACCTCGCTTCGGCAACCGCATGCTCTGAAATTCTCACCGAATCAGTTCTCATATACGTGATAAGTCCTACGGGTCCTTCTTCTCCAAGCTCTAAACCCTCATAAAGCCTCTGAGCAATGGACATTGTTTTTTTCACGGGAAACCTTAGTTTTCTTGACGCTTCCTGCTGAACAGTACTTGTAATAAATGGAGGGAGTGTATTTCTTATTCTCTCTTTTCTCTCAACGGAAAAAACGGAATATTTTTTATTTTTTAGAGCTTCAACAATTTCCAACGCGTGCTTTTCGTTGTGTATCTCAACTTTTTGACCGTCGTACTTAACGAGAAGAGCAATGAATGAAATGCCATTACTCTCCAGGAGTTGTTTTAAACCGGCTTCTACAGTCCAGTATTCTTCGGGTTTAAAGCTTTCTATCTCTCTTTCTCTTTCTACAATTATTCTCAATGCCACACTTTGCACCCTTCCGGCACTCAGCCCCCTCCTCACTTTTTTCCAAAGAATTGGACTTACCTGGTAGCCTACGAGACGGTCGAGAACACGCCTAGCCTGCTGTGCCTCAAACCTTTCTTGACTAAGGCTAATGGGATTTCTTATTGCCTCCTGCACGGCTTTTTCCGTAATTTCATATATAAGCACCCTAAATGCTCTATTCTTTATCTTCAATCTATCTACAATATGCCAGGCTATCGCCTCGCCTTCTCTGTCGGGGTCGGAAGCAAGATAAATCTTTTCTACTTTTTTTGCCGCTTTTTCAAGTTGTCCCAGAAACTTCTTCTTATCACTTATTACAACATACTGAGGTTTAAAGTTCTTCTCGATATCAACACCCAGCCTATTACTTGGAAGATCAATAAGGTGACCAGAGGACGCCTCGACATTAAAGTCTTTTCCAAGGTACTTTTTTATGGTCTTTGCTTTAGCAGGGGACTCAACTATTACAAGAGATTTAGCCATTTAACCTCCATTTTTTCCTCGCGAGTATATAATCAAGTTAAAGCTATTATGGACCCTTTCAATTATGTTCACTGTTTGACGAACATTTTACCTGAAATTTTTTCCTGTCAACTAGTAAAAGACATTCTTAATACTTCGGAAATGATCAACAGAACTATTATTAAGTTTATAACTTGAAAATTGGTTTTTCTAATTTGTCACTTTTTCTAACCTGACATGACAAATTATGAATATCTACTATCGAAAATTGTCAAGATGACATAGCACCAAGTATATCAATAAAACTTAATATATTATAATACTTCTTATCCATGACCTATATCTCACCGTATTTAACTGTAAACACGAATAAATTTTAGGATCGTTGCAAAAACAGTTATAATTAAAACCAAAATCAGACTTCTTGGCATGATTGTTGCACTACGATAAGATTGAATAAATCGTTCACTATTCAACACAGAGGACTTTAAGGACCAAAACTCATGAAGGTAAATGAGATGACCAAGGTGGTTTTAGCCTCAAGCTCAAAACTGTTTTTAGAAGGAATACGTAGAATTCTAGAAGGTGAAAATCACATACAAATAGCGGCTGAAGTTTCTAATCCTAAAGATATTGAAAAATACGTCACTGAAATAAAACCTGGATTCTTATTTATTGATAATAGAATACTCAATTTGGATATTGAAAAACTACTAAAAATAATGACCAAAAAATGCCCTGATAGTAAGGTTATTCTATTAGACAATCAAACCAAAGAAGATTTTAAATTCCCGAATGTTATACACGTAACTAAGGAAAGCAATTCTTCAGAACTAATCAATATTATAAAAAGCAAAAGCTCAGATAAATCCTTATCTACCAAAACAGAGGGAACGAATAAACTAACAAAAATGGAGTCAAGAGTGATAGAATTAATTGTCGGTGGTTTTAGTAACAAAGAAATCGCAAATAAGCTTTCAATAAGTGATAAAACCGTTAAGGCTCACCTAACCAATATATTTATGAAACTGAATATTGAAAACAGATACCAACTAATCGTATACGGAACACAAAATAAACGTAGAGTTAGGTAAAAACTATTTCAATTTAGCGTCCACACCGCTGTCATTCCGAACCCTGTCCCGAACCCTTCGTCGGAGCCTGCACTGAGAGAATCGAAGTGCTCAGAGCCTGTCCTGAGCGAAGCGTAGGAATAAACTCCTGTGAGGAATGTCTTTTTTCCTTCGTTTGTCATGTCGAACGCATGTGAGACATCTTGTAGGGCTCAAGATTCTTTGAAGGATAAGATTTCTCCCCCATGAGATATGACCCCGTGGGATAGTAAACATCCCATGGGGTGAAATTATCTCACGGGGTCGAAATGACAGGAAGGACAGTCGAAATGAACGGGTGATACGGCAGAGCGACCGAAAGGATAGTCGAA
>JACPIY010000014.1 GCA_016187835.1 Deltaproteobacteria bacterium
TTTAAGAGGTGATTCATGGGTAGGTGATTACAGAGTCAACGGCAAGACCAGGCGTAAGACCTTTGGTAAGAAGGGAATAGTTACTAAGACAAGCGCAAAGGAAATGTTAAAGAGGATAGAGCAAAAGGTGAAGCTTGGTCAGTATGACTTACTGGATGCTCGATTCCTACCCTGAGAGAGTTTGCTAAAGGCTATATTGACTACCAAAGGGATGTTAAGCGGATTCGTTCCCATGATAGAAGCCGGGAAGCGGTAAATCACTTCTCAAGGCTCTATGGGGATAAAAAGCTAAGCGAAATAAACGCTGAGGATATAGACATTTACAAACAGAGTAGGTTAGGGGAGGGTGCAAAGCCCGGAACTATCAAGAGAGAGTTAAAGGTCATTAGAAACCTCTTCAACCAGGCTAGAAAGTGGAAGAAATTTTTTGGTGAGAACCCGGTCCGTGAATCTGGTATGCCAGAGGTGCATGACCAGAAAGAGAGGGTCTTAAGTGTAGAGGAAGAAAAGAGATTGCTTGGGGCAGTTACAGAGGATTATAAGGACATAATTCTTTTCGCCTTAAATACAGGTATGCGTTTAGGAGAAATATTAGGGCTCAAGTGGGAATGGGCAGACTTGGAGGAAAGTCTTATCAACCTTCCCCAAACTCACACAAAGAGCAAGAGATCAAGAAAAGTTCCTGTCAATCCAGTAACAAGAAGAATACTTCTTGAGAGAAAGCTCAAATCCGGGGGAGAAGAGTTTATCTTTAAAAGAGAGTCTTATTATTCTCTACTTGGCAAGCTGAGACGTTCCTTTAAAGAAGCTTGCAATAGAGCCGGGATAACTGACCTGAGATTCCATGATCTACGCCATACCGTAGGGACTAGGCTTGGGGAAGAGGGAGTTCCGATTCAAACTATATCCAAACCTCTAAGACATACCTCAACAAGAATGACTGAAAGATACGTTCACCCGGAAGAGAGCGTTAAGAAAGCAACTGACATTTTAGCCCACTTTTCCAACTCAGTTACTGACAAATTAACTGACAAGGAAGAAAGCCAATAATGAAAGTGCATCGTAACTCTCTAAAATCATTGGCGTCCCCGAGGGGATTTGAACCCCTGTTACCGCCTTGAAAGGGCGGTGTCCTAGGCCGAGCTAGACGACGGGGACCTTTGTATTGCGGATTTATGATTGCGTATCTCGAATTCAAATCCAAAAGCCAAAGTTTCGAATCTCCAATAAATGAGCCGTGCAGGACTCGAACCTGCGACCCTCTGCTTAAAAGGCAGATGCTCTACCAGCCTGAGCTAACGGCTCAATATAGGCTTAAAATATATATCATGGCATTAACCTTTGTCAAAAATTCTATATACTCTTTGCCTATTATCGAAATTCCGTATTAATTTAAAGATCAAAACTCATAACCTTAAACTTAAAGGCTTTGGATGATTTCAGGACTGGATCAGATTCAGACTAAAAATTTCACATTAATAACCATCGCAAATTTTTTCTTTTTCTGTAACTTCTCTTCATTTTTTCTTTTACCTTTGTTCATAAAAAGTCTGGGAGGAGACGAAGCAAATATTGGCTTTATTATGGGTTCTTTCGGCATAACCTCTCTAGGATCAATTCCTCTTGTTGCGTTTTTGATAGATAGGTATGGACGACGCAGTTTTATGCTACTGGGTGCCTCTGTCATGCTTATGTCTTCTCTTGGCTATCTTCTTATAACGGAATTAAGCCCAATCTTTTATCTTTTAAGGCTAGTTCAGGGAATTGGGTTTGCATTCTTTTTTACATCTTCCGGCACTGCTGCCGCTGATTTTGTCCCCCAAGCAAAAAGAGGACAGGGACTCGGGATATTTGGTGCGTTTACCATTGCATCTTATGCCCTAGGACCGACAGTGGGGGAGGCTGTAATTGAGCATCTTGGATTTCACGAGTTCTTTATCTACGCTTCTTTGTTCAGCGTGATTGCGATTCTTCTGGTATATCCAACAGGTGATCCGGACTTTAAACCCTCTAAGGATCGGTACGGGCTCGATTTTTTTCGACTCGTCTTTTCAAAAAAGTTCCGTGTAGCTCTTCTTTCAAACGTGATTCTAGCCGGGGGATTCGGTTCAATACTACAGTTTATTGCTGCATTCCTTAAGCCGAAAGGATTGGATGTTTTCTATTTTTTTCTCACCTATACAGTAACCGTCGCTGCCGTAAGAATCCTTGGAGGCGGGATTTCCGATGTCTTTGGAAGAAAGAAAATAACATCTCCAAGCCTGCTTTTCTTCTCTCTATCTATTGCGGCTATGATTTTTATAGACTCGGTTTATAAAACTATTCTAATATCTTTTCTGTTTAGCATAAGCTATGGGATGCTTTATCCGACCTTGAGCGCTCTCGTTATAGACAAAGCGGGTCCCGATGAAAGAGGAAAAGCGATGGGGGCATTCAATGCCTGCTTTAGTTTGGGGACAAATTTCCTTACATTTGGATGGGGTGTTATTGCAAAGAGTTTTGGCTTTGATGGTATGTATTTAACCTCTGCCGCATTTGTTTTCATTGGGTTTTTGGTTTTTACATTTTTTGAGACTAAGAGTGATTAGTAATTATTAGCCACGAAGCCTGCGTCGAGCTCAGCCGAGACGACACTAAAACTTGAAGGAAATTGTTAGCGAGTTTACAGGTTAACGTGTTTACGTGTTTATATTTTTTACACGCTAACCCGTAAACACGACGACACGTAAACATTGTTTCTTTGTGCCTTGGCGGCTAATGTCCGGCTTGAAAATCGGTCGTTTATTATTTACCCTTCCGTGTGAAATGCATATCAAATTAGGCGATTATGTTTTTCTTCTATCTTCGGATAATAAAACCTTTCTTGTCAGGGTAAAGGAAGAGAAAGTCTTCGGGACTCATCTCGGCAATATTAATCTTAAGGATGCAATTGGTAAAAGATACGGTGAAGTTATTTACTCGCAACTGGGAAAGCCCTTTATTCTCCTCGATCCAACTCTTGAGGACAAAATGATGAAGGTGAAAAGACTCACACAGATAATTTACCCTAAGGATGCGGCGTTAATTCTGCTCAAGGCTGGAATACAATCAGGAATGACTGTAGTTGAGTGTGGTTCAGGCTCGGGCGCACTCACTATCGCTCTTGCGAGCGCTGTAGCTCCTGCTGGGAAAGTATATGCATACGATAGAAGGGAAGATTTTCTTGAAAATGCTAAAAAAAATGTAGAAGATGCAGGATTCTCTGATTTTGTAGAATTTAAGTTGAGAGATGTGGAAGAGGGTTTTGATGAGAACGAAGTTGATGTTATTGTGCTTGATCTACCATCACCCTGGGAAGGAGTACCTTCCGCAGCACGGTCAATTAGGGGTGGAGGAAGGATTGCCAGTTTATCGCCAACGTATAATCAAGTAGAAAAAACAGCCGAGAGTTTAAGCGAAAATGGATTTGTTTACCTTGATACCGTGGAGGTTCTGATTCGTAAAATCCTTGTCCGCACCGGTAAAACCAGGCCGTTTGAAAGGATGGTGAGCCATACTGGATTTCTTACATTTGGAAGGAAAGCGATCAAAGTATTGAGCTTGGAGGAAGGGGGTGATGAGTTTAAAACAATTCGGCCACAGTTTGATCCGGATGAGCAAAGCTAAAGCCAGTTTCGGGTTTGGGGTTTCGAGTTAAATTGCTTAATGATTAGCAATGATATAGTTTTTCCTCGAAACTTTAAACTCGAAACTGCAGAGATACTGTAAATTTGAGTTCAATCGCGGCTAAATATTGAAAATGAAAATAAAATCACGTTCAGATGATTTTATAGTAGATGAATATTTAGATCTTCCTAGATTTTCTTCTACCGGTGAATATGTTATCTACAAGTTGGAAAAAAGTGGACTCTCTACACTTGATGTTGTAACCCAACTGGTTCGTAAATACAAAATACCCGATAGGGAAATAAGTTTTGCCGGTATGAAAGATAGGTATGCTCTTACTTCTCAATATTTGAGTATAAGAAGTAATAAGACTAGAGAGATTAGAGAAAAAAATTTTACCTTGACTCCTCTCGGCAGGGCAGTGCGTCCTGTGGGGCCTGATTTACTGAGGAAGAACAGGTTTAAAATTACGCTAAGAGGTTTGGACAAAATTTTGATCCCAAAGATAGTAAGCAATCTCTACGAGGTTTCCAAATACGGGTTTCCGAATTACTTTGGAGAGCAAAGGTTCGGTTCTATAAGGCATGGCGGGGAATTTCTGGCAAAATATTTAATGTTAGAAGATTTTGAAGAGGCTCTAAAAATCTATCTTACTCAATGGTCTTCTAAAGACAGATCCCGTATTAAGGAGTTTAAGAAATTTATATCTCGGCACTGGGGCAATTGGGAAGAATGCTTGAAAGTTTCTCTACCTCCCAATGAAAGAATTATAATTTCATATCTTAGAGACCACCCCAGGGATTTTGTAAAAGCTTTAAACCTTGTAAATCCCAGGATGCTTTTTCTCTATGTTGCCGCTTACCAGAGCTATCTCTGGAACAAAATGACATCTGAATATTTAAGAATAAATTTTAGAGAAGAGGAGTTAATGAAGTTTCACTATGCAGCCGGAGAGATGGTATTTTATAAAACCATTTCTGATGAATTATTGAAAGAATTTATACAAACTCAAATTCCATTATTAGATCATAAAGTTGAATTCGCAGAAGAAAAAATAAAGGATATCGCTGAAATGATAATCAGAAGAGAGGGTGTTTCAACGGGAAGCTTTAGATTAAATAAGATTAAGAAAGCGTTCTTTAAATCAGTTCCGAGAAACCTTATTGTTTTTCCAGTGGAATTAGAAACTTATGATCCATCTCCTGACGAAATTTATCCCAATAAATTCAAGCTTAGAGTCTCTTTTTTTCTCCCCTCAGGCAGCTATGCGAGCGTGCTTCTAAGGAGAATCGAGATAGGGAAACAAAAAACTGAAATTACCTTCGGTTGAGTATATGATAAATTTCTATTATGATTTTATATGTGTACCAATTACTTTTCCCTAGGGAGGAGCACGCATGGGTTTTGAGGATAAGATTAATAAACTATTGGAATTCAGAAGCGATAAATATCTGATTACCTCTCTTTATTTAAATTTGGGTCCTAGTGAAAGGGAAAATTTTAAGTACAAGATAGCATTAAAGAACCTAATGAAAGAACGAAAAGAAAAGCTTAATGGGAGGAATTTTACCAGTGAGGTTCTTAAATCCGTAGAATCAGATATGAAAAAAATTACTGACTACTTTGATAATCCTGATAACATTACTGGGTTTAGAGGTATTTCTATTTTTTCCTCTAGTGGCGAGGGAGTCTGGGAAGTGTTTAAGCTCCCCTTGGTTTATCGCAATAGATTAGTGGTTGATCGGTCTCCGCTTGTAAGGCAGCTTGTCACTATAAATGATGAATTTGGGGATATAGTTGTTGTGGGGATTGACAGAAAAAAAGCTCGACTTTTTAGGATAACTTTAAACGATGCAGAGGAGATATTGGATTTCATTTATCCGGAGGCTACTCGAAACACAAAGTTTCAGGCTCAAGAGGGGAAATTTAGGCAGAGGGTATCTCTAGGGGGTGTTGGCGGAGAAGTTGCCCAAGGCCTCGGGGAATACGGTTTTCAGAGAATGATAGAAAATGAAATGCATCAACATTTTAAACGTGTCTCTGAAAGATTATTTGAGTATTACAAACAGAACAAGTTTGATTGGTTAATTATAGGCGGTATTGAACAGGTAGTAGCGGATTTCTCTAATCATCTACATACGTACTTGAAGGAAAAGTGTCTCGGAACTATATCAATAGAGACAAATTTAATTAAACCAGACGAGCTCCCCGAAAAGGCATTAGACCTTTTAGAATTAACGGAGCGTAGGAACGAAAAAAAACTTATAAAAGAGTTTGAGCAAAGACTCGTCTCCGGATATGCGGTAAATGGACTTGAAGCTACATTGAAAGCCCTCATGATGGGACAGGTGAGAATCCTTTTGGTAGCGGAGGGGTTTATTCATTCGGGATTCATTTGTCCCGAATCCCGCGTCCTAGTCTTGGAGAAAAGCGATGATCTTTGTCCCGAGGGAAAAACGCCTATACCAGTTGTGGATATTGTCGATGAAGCAATAGAAGAAGCTCTTGGACAGGGTGCCGAGATACAAGTGATTCTCGATGAAGATATTAAGAAAAAAATAGACGGCTTAGGAGCGATTCTCAGATTTAAGCTGTGAGATCTTAAGTCTAGATATGTTTACTGCATTAGATACACTTAAAAAAAAACTGGCCTTGTAAAGAAAAGTAAGGTCCTATATATATTTCTTTTTGCTTTTCTTGCATTCATCCCACTTTATCTAAAGACCGACTTAAAGCTCGTATTAACTCGGAATTCCCAGCACACGGTGCTAAGCGTTATTGATGGCGATACGGTTATCCTTGGAGGAGTTGATACTCACGTTAGGTATTTAGGAATAGATGCTCCGGAGATTCCAACTGATGAATCACCGGGAGATCCGCTTTCACCAGAATCAAAACAATTCAATGAAAGGCTTGTTCTTGGTAAGAAAGTCAAATTAGAGTTTGATAAAGAAAAATATGACCATTATGGGAGGATGCTTGCCTATATTTACGTAGACGGCATTTTCGTCAACGAAGAAATAGTAAGGAATGGCTTGGCCAGGGCTTTCATAATCGAGCCCAACAATAAATATTTGGAAGTTATATATAAAGCCGAGGAGCAGGCAAAGAGAGAGAGAAAAGGAATCTGGGGAGAGCTTAGTAAGCGTAAAGGCACTTCCGAAAATGCGAAATTCCTGATTAAGCCCTCTCAGGCTTCCCGCTATATCGGGCAGCGGGTAGTGGTAAGGGGTAAAATAACAGATTTTCGTAAATCTGATAAGGTGATTGTACTCAACATGGAAGGCGATATGGATGTGGTTATATTCTCCTGGGATTGGAGAAATTTCTATTTCTTTGGCGTGACTCCAGAGAAATATTACCTTGGCAAGCCGGTTGAAGTCGTCGGCAGAGTGAAAATGTATAGGGGCAAGCCACAGATTGTCATAGGTCATCCGATTTCAATCAAGGATCTTAAATGAAAGTAGAAGAGCTTTTAATAAACGGTGCTAGGGAATTTGGCATTGAACTGACCCGGCATCAGATTGAGCTTTTTCTTGACTACCTCGACAACATTAAATTCTGGAACAAAAAAATTAACCTCACCGGCACTAAAGATGAACACCAGGTGGTGATTAATCATTTCCTTGATTCCATCTCTATTTTTCCTTTCATCTCAGAAAATTCAAAGTTACTTGATATAGGTTCGGGGGCAGGGTTTCCTGGCATCCCGCTAAAAATAGTAATGCCCTCCTTGGAGGTCACACTGCTTGATTCGGTAGAAAAGAAGGTTTTTTTTATGCGGGAGGTTATTAGAAGGCTGGAACTTCGGAAAACCCAGGCTATTTGGGGCAGGGCTGAGGATATTGGTAATGGAGTTGCAAGAGGGTATTTTGACTTTGTGGTGTCAAGGGCTGTGGGTAAGGTAGAGAAGTTGCTGGAACTTGGTATTCCTTACCTCGGTGAAGGGGGGAAAATAGTGCTTATGAGGGGAAAAGGTGGACTTGGAGAATGGGATCAAATAAAGTATAAAGCTACTCAAAAATTTAAGCTTTTAGAATCCAAGGAGTTCTCTCTGCCTTTTGAAAAGCATCAAAGAGTAATATTGATTGTTTCGAGTCTTAAATAGTCGTCCTTCTTTATTGGGAAACATCTAACTGAACCCTTTGCCTTGAACTCAGGACGAAGTACTTACGACGAGGTCTTATAAGGATTCCCCAACAGTAAAAATCTATGGATAAAAGGCTAGCAGCAATTGTTATTGTTATGACTTTCTTCTCAATACTATTATATGACTTTTAATAGTACTTTCCTAGCCATATTGTTCACGTATTACTAGTAGTTTTGTTGTGCTTCTAAGTTAAGTTAAATATAAAAAGATGTATTTCCCAATGGTTATATTATTGATTGCTCTATTATATGGTTGGCAAGCGAATAAAAGCAACTTTGCGGGTTATAGAAACTTGGTTTTTTCCATTCCTAATTGACGAAGAACTTCCGTTTTACCATTTCTTTCTCACAGGGTCTTTTGTCTTCTAAAAAAAAGTGCCTAAGTCCAATTACTTTATATTTGTGATTTTATTAATATGAAACTAAAACTTTTAAGGGAGGTTGAAGGCTATGAGAAAAATATTGGCTTTCAAAGTAGTATTATTAATGGCCCTTTTCGTCCTGGCTGCTCAAACAGTTGAAGTTTGGGCTAACGGGACGGAAACGTTAGGCCCGCCTACAGGCATAACTATTCAGAAGGGTTCGGGGATTGTATCCGGTGGTACTGGTCTTGTAGTACAACCGGGAACGATTAACGTTAATGTTCCTTTCGGGGCAACCGTGAAACAAGTGCTTCTTTATTGGGACTGTAAAGGAGCCGGCGGGGACAACAGTATTAATATTGATGGCATGCCGGTCACCGGCACGCAGATCGGAGGCGGAGGAGCTCAAGGCACGAGTTTTAGGGCGGACATCACTAGCAAGAGCCTGATAGATGAAGGTCCGAACTCCTTAGTAGTTGACGGAATGAACTGCCCCACGGCCAACAACGGAGGCGTGTTGGTGATTTTTGACCAGCGCGTTACCGCAGAGTTTAGCGGAAAAGCTACAGTGTTGGATGCGTTTGTCAATGTGCTGGGACTTGGTCTTATAGATGTACAACAGGTTTAAGCCGGGCCACTTCCACCTGAAGGCGGCTCTGATTTTGACAGTGTTGCTAACTTGAACGTACCCAATTTGTTAACCTCAGGGACTGCCACAGCTTCAACAGTCGGCGCGGGAACCAGAGCGTTTCCGAAGCTGAAGTGGAAGATCTTGGGCTAAATTTATTGAACCTAATCGTCCTGAATGCAGGGGTTATTGGAGCAGAAGCATCGGCTCAGTGTGATTCGGACGGAAACGCTTCGGTAGACGGCGATTCAGAGATAGTTGACCTCTCCGCCACTGTTGGTGTGCTACCTGTAAACATACCCTTAAACTTTCCTCCAAATACGGAGTTAGTAAATGTGAATGTTATAGGTTTAGGTCAGGTAAGAATCGTTGCCAACGAGCAGATAATAACCGATACCAATGGAACAGCGGAAATCACAGTTAATGCGCTTCACATTACTGTAGGTCAAGCAGGCGATCTGGGTAGTATTGCGGATGTTGTTATAGCGTCTTCTCATGCTGATATAAGCTGTAATTAGTTGCCAGTCTAGGGTCTAAGCTTAAATCACTAGACCCTTTTATCCAAAGTATCTCTATAACCGGTGGCGGGGTGGGTGGATAACACCCTTCACCGGTGTTTTACCATCCGGTATCGTTTTCCCCTTGTATGCTAAAAGTTGTTATCTTCGATTAGTTTCCTTCATTTATTTACTTCAACCTTTGCCATAACTCGCTAGATTCTTTTTAATTAACTTGCGCTACTATTAAGTAATGTTAGAATCAACTCCTGCTAATTTTAAGGAGTTGAGATTAGGTAAAGAACGCATGTATGCGTTCTTTACAATTAAGAGTGGATTAATGCAAAAAAAAGTCAAGATAGCCTGGGATATATCGCATCTCGAATTTACGATTGAGGATCACTACTATTTTTCCATTTTGAAATCAGAGATTAAAGAGGCGGGGGGGGTTGTCAGAGAGGTGGACTCGTTCGAAAAAATAGTTGATTATGATGTAGCGGTATTAAACTATCCTGAAAAGCCCTTTAAGAGAGATGAACTGAAACTTGTTAAGAGATACCTTGAAGAGGGTGGGAGGGTTATAATCGCGGGATACTACAACAACGAGGATAGAATAGCCGACCGTATCAACTCTCTCTCAACGCATTTTGGTCTTTTTCTTAACAACGATAAAGTAAAAGATAAATCGAGTAATGATGAAGGGGATGATCTACTGGTAGTGGCATCGAGGATTTTATCCTATAGTGATTCTGTTGAGAAGGTTCTTTTCCCCTGCTCTGCGTCTATAAATATCCTAAGAGATTCCGGAAGGCCGATAGTGATTAAAGAAAGCCATTCAGATTCGGCGAGGAAAACTGTAATAGGGGCAGAAGTTTCAGTGGGTAAAGGAAGATTCATACTTCTCGGCACATGCGTTTTCTGGGACAATTTTGCAATCAGGAAGTACTCCAATCTCAGGTTTTCGTTGAATTTGCTCCTTAGGTAGGGCGGAGGACTGTGTCTTCTCTAACAAAGGGCGAACGGCCGTTCGCCCCTAAGTTTGATCTTGACCCAGGTTTATTTGAGTGTTAGTTTAAAGCTACGTTTTATAGAAGAGGCTACGATGAAAACTGTTGGAGTGATAGGCGGAAGCGGGCTTTATGAGATGGAGGGATTGACGGACATTCATTCCGTAAAGGTAGAAACACCCTGGGGGAATCCTTCAGACGACTTGGTGGTTGGGAAATTAGGCAATACTAAAATGGTTTTTCTCCCAAGGCACGGGCGCGGTCATAAAGTAATGCCTTCAGAAATAAATTACCGTGCAAATATTTATGCTTTGAAGAAGCTTGGGGTTGAGTGGATAATTTCAGTGAGTGCCGTGGGCAGTATGAAGGAAGAAATCGCTCCCGGTCATGTAGTTATTCCTTCTCAGTTCTTCGATCACACAAAAGGAAGAATCTCAACCTTTTTTGGAAATGGTATTGTTGCCCATGTTTCAATGGCTGATCCCGTGTGCCCTGTGCTTTCTGATCTTTTTTATGAAGCTTCTATAAGATCGGGAGCTACCGTGGTGCATAAAGGCGGAATATACCTATGTATTGAAGGCCCGCAGTTTTCGTCAAGAGGCGAAAGCAATATATACAGAAAGTGGGGAGTTGATGTAATAGGAATGACTAATATGCCTGAAGCGAAACTCGCACGGGAAGCCGAGATTTGCTATGCCACTCTTGCCCTCTCGACTGATTTTGACTGCTGGCACGAAGCACACGCTGATGTTACGGTTGAGGATATTATCGAGACACTCACAAAAAACGTCGAGCTTGCAAAACGGATTATAGGTGAAGTCGTCTCAATGATTTCGGAAAAGAGGGGCTGTATCTGTTCTAATGCGCTTCAAAATGCAATCATAACTTCAAAGGATGCTATATCGGAAGAGGTAAGAAGAAGACTAAGTCTCTTGATTGAGGGGTATGTGAGATGAGCGTACTGGTTGTTGGGTCCCTTGCACTGGATTCCATTGAGACTCCATTTAAAAGCGTTCAGGATGTTCTTGGCGGCTCGGCTTCGTATTTCTCCCTTGCTGCTAGTTTGTTTACGAATGTCAAAGTCGTAGCTGTAGTTGGGGAAGATTTTCCAGACGAATACATTGAACTTTTTAGATCGAAGGGGATAGAATTAGAAGGCGTTAAGAGAGCACCGGGGAAGACTTTCAGGTGGCACGGAAGGTATGGATATGACCTTGGAGACCCTGCTACTCTTGGGACTTTTCTTAACGTATTTGAGAAATTCGATCCGATGATACCAGAAAATTACCGTGAGATGGAGTATGTTTTTCTTGCAAATATTGATCCTCAGCTTCAGCTTAATGTCCTAAATCAGGTAAAGAAGCCGAAGCTGGTCGCCTGTGATACTATGAATTACTGGATAGAAAATAAACCAAATGAGCTTAAAGAAGTTTTAAGGCATGTTAACATACTTATAGTTAATGATTCAGAGATAAGGGCATTAGCTAAGGAGCCGAGGATATTGAGGGCTGCAAGAACAGTGCTTGATATGGGACCTGAGATTCTTATTGTGAAAAGGGGTGAATATGGGGCATTAATGTTTTCAAAAGAGGGTATATTCTGGGCTCCGAGTTACCCGCTTGAGGAAATAGTTGATCCCACGGGGGCTGGTGACACATTTGCAGGAGGTTTTATGGGATATGTTACAAGTCAAAACACCGCTGACTCTGTAGAGTTTAAGAAGGGTGTTATTTATGGAAGTGTTGTTGCTTCTTTTACAGTTGAAGACTTTAGCGTAAAAAGGTTGGCGTCTCTTCAAATAGAGGAGATAAGTACTAGGTTTCAAGCCTTTTTAAAACTTTCTAACCTTGACTGATATGAAAATATCTATTTTGGCTCTGGCTGTTTCGATATTATTTCTTTCCGCCTGTGGTGGCAAGAAGAGAGTTGAGGAAAATCGGGAAGACCGATCTCTCAGCGATCAAAAGACACTTGCAGTAGCTTCTTATTATAGGGGGAATTTCCAACAGGCCGTTGACGATATTAAAAAAGCAGAAGAAATCAATCCCAAGGACCCTGAAGTTCATCTGATTAGGGGAGTTATTTACTTTAGGTTAAAAGATTACAAACAGTCCGAGGTTTCTTATAAGAAGGCAATCGAGTTAAAGTCTGATTATTCAGAAGCAAGATATAATCTATGCAGTTTATACCTTACTATAAACAATCTGGATGGGGCTATTGAACAGTGTTCAAAGGCGGCTTCTGACGTGGTTTATAAATTGAGGGTTAATGCCATTACTAGCTTAGGAACAGCATATTTCAGAAAAGGAGACATTAACAAAGCAAAAGAATATTATGAACAGGCGCTTCAGTTAAACCCTGCCTTTGTTTTCACGCATAATGAGCTTGGAAAGCTATATATGGCAACAGGAAAAGAGCAAGAAGCGATAGAAGAATTTAAAAGAGCCGTAGAGGGATATGACCTGTATGACGAGGCTCATTACAATTTAGCGCTTGCCTATTTAAAGGTAGGCAAAAGAGAGCTGGCTTGTCAATCCTTTGAAAAGGTCGCTCAAATTTCACCTAACAGTGCCATTGGAGTAAATGCTAGGAGTTATATGGATTCATTGTGTAAGGAGTAAAAATAAAACTCAGAGGAGGGGGACAGTTATGGAGAAAAAAGACCGCGAGGAAATGAAAAAGAGACTTATTGATTTCTTGAGTAACCAGAAGTGGATTATGAATCTAGAAAAGAGGGTTGAGAAGCAACTCAAATCGGCTAGAGTTTCCTTTGATAAGAATTTTGAAAAAGCCAAAAAGAGCCTTAACATTACGACAAAGAAGGACATAAATTCGCTTCAGTCTAAAATCAAGGCTCTCGAAAAGAGAATCGAAAAGCTTGAGGGTATAAAGAAACCCAAGTCTTCAAAGCCTAAAACCTCTGCTGGGAAAACAGAGGGTTAAATTCCATTTCTTATTTTATCTACTAAAAGAGAAGTCGAGACTCCTTCTACAAGAGGAATAATGAATACCTTGCCGCCATAACTCTCTACGAAATTCTTTCCAACAACTGTATCCAGAGAATAGTCGCCCCCTTTTACTATAAGGTCAGGTTTTAATACCTTAATCAGGTCAAGCGGAGTATCTTCCTCGAATACAACAACGTAATCTACACAATCCAGTGCGGCGATAATATTCACTCTATCGTTTTCTCCAATAAAAGGCCTTCCTTCTCCCTTTAGTCTTTTGGCCGAGTCCTCGCTATTAATTCCTACTACAAGCACATCTCCCATTTCCTTTGCCTGTTTAAGGAGTTTTAGATGACCTATATGAAAGAGGTCAAAACAGCCGTTTGTAAAGACTATTCTCTTACCCTCTTCTTTTAGTCTAAAAACGGTTTTTGAGAGAAGATCTCTCGTGAGTATCTTATTGTTGCTCAGATATTGGCTGTAGTTGAAACGTTCCGAGAGTTCTTGTTGAGTAACGGTTGCGGTTCCGATACGACCGACCACTATTCCTGCCGCACAATTTGCAATCCTTACCGAGTCTTCCCAAGACTTGGATGTTATGTAAGAAAGAGTGAATGCACTTACCACTGTATCACCTGCACCCGTGACGTCAAAGACCTCTCTTGCATCTGAATGGATCGTCTTTATCTCATGAGTTCCTTTTACATAAAAGCTAATTCCATGTCTTCCTCTCGTAATTAAAACCCCTTCGGCATCGGTTTGTTCAATCAAAATCTCCGCTGCCCTTTTAAGTGTTTTATCGTCTTCAATCGGAAAACCACATAACTCTTCTGTCTCTTTCTGATTTGGTGTGATTACATTTGCTCCCTTGTATTTATTAAAATCTTTACCCTTTGGGTCAATGCAAACGAAAATTCCTTTCCTCCTTGCGAGCTGAATGATCTCATTTGATAAGTCTTCCCTGATTAGTCCCTTTGCATAGTCGGAGATTATTATTCCATGTGGCGTGTTCTCTTCAACTGATTTGGTAAACGCCCTCATAATATGATTTTTTACTTTGTCGGAAATTGGGCTTGTTTCTTCTTTGTCTATTCGAGCAATCTGTTGATTTTCGGCAATGAGTCTGGTTTTTGTGGCAGTAAGGTTTTTTAAATCGGAGATTATTCCTTTCGAGTCTATTTGGATTTGTTTGAGAAGTGCTATTAAATTTTCTCCCTCTCCGTCTCTTCCTATAATGCCGAAAATCTCTACTGTTGCACCTAAGCTTCTTAGGTTCTTAGCAACATTTGCAGCTCCTCCCAATGAGAGATTTTCGCCAGAGACTTTGAGAATGGGCACGGGAGCTTCAGGAGAAATTCTTTGAACATCTCCCCAGAAGTAGCGGTCGAGCATAACGTCGCCTATGACGAGAATCCTTAATTTTGGAAAATTTTCAAGGATAGATGAGAGATACATTCTTTTTAATTGATAAACGCAGAGTAATCTGAATGAAAACAGTGTACACACTTATTATAATGGAGTTGTTTAGAGCTGTAAATCGCAGTAGACTTAGACCTTATGGAAAATTTCTTATATGAGAACATGGTTGATATTCATTGTCACTTACTTCCGAATATAGACGATGGCCCGACAGCGTGGGAAGAAAGTTTAGAGATGGCAAGGCTGGCTGTACAGGACGGCATTAGAGTTGCTGTTACGACGCCTCACTGGATTCAGGGAACAAAATGGGAGCCCCAGCCAGACAAAATAAGAGATAAGGTTAGGGAATTCAACGAAAGACTCAAAGAAGAAAAAATACCGCTTACCGTTCTCTCCGGTATGGAGGTAGGGATTTCGGAGAATTTACCCGAGCTTGTCTCCTCCGGCAGGATTCTGACTCTCGGTGACAGCAATTATCTCCTGGTTGAAATACCTTTTATTTCTCTTCCCTTGGGAATCGAGGAGATTATTTTCAAACTGAAGACTATCGGGATCTCTCCAATCCTGGCTCATCCAGAGAGAAACAAGGAGATTCAAAAGAATCCAAAAAGAGTCCTGGAGTTGGTAAAAATAGGAGCCTTAGTGCAGGTTACAGCCGGGAGTTTTTGTGGATATTTCGGAGAAAAGGCGAAATGTTGCGTCCTTGAACTCGCAAAGTTTGGAGTACTTCACGCAGTGGCCTCGGATGCCCACAGTGTGGATAACAGGCCACCAATTGTGACGGATGGTTTAAGGGTTTTGGAGCAATTTATAGGAGGAGAGCAAATAGAATTATTGCTTGCCAATGCCTATAGTTTAATCGAAAAAGAATCAGGTTTGATTAGATTGTGAGTTCATTTACCCTGGAAAAATCATTTGTTCTCGGGTTGAATATCCTTGACGTACTTCATCCTCAAGTTAAAGAGCACGTCATCCAGAAGTTTTTCTTCTTCTCGGTCTAAATTACCCTTTGTTTTGTTTTTTATTATTTCTAAGATTTCGATTGTGTGTTTTGCTGCTAGCAGGTTTATAGACCTCTCTTTGGAATGAGGATCTGGAATTTCTCCCAGATGGATTAGAGCGGAGGCATTAAGAGAAAGTATAAAAGTTGAAAAATCCATTTTAAAAAGTCCGCTTTGTTCGCTATCTCTTTTGTCTTCGCTCATATCTTTTTCTTCCTCCTTAGTATTTTTCCTCACTTATGTTTTTGTCAATATACTTGAAAAGCCTATACATAACCTCGTCTGTTTCTCTTCTGATTTCAAACATGCGTTCACTTATTTCAAGAATTACTTCTATACCTGCAAAATTGATTCCCATTTCCTCAAGGTCTTTTGCAAGAAAAAGCTTTCTTATATCACGCTCTGTGTAGAAGGGCTCGTCTTCTTCAAATATTGGGAAGATAAGCTCTGTTTCTTCAAGCTTTTTTATAAAGCTCGGAGTAACCCCTACAATCTCTATCAATGATCTCAAAGAATAAAGTTTCATCTCATATACTTTTCAAGATTTATCCTAGGATTATAAGGACTTGTTTTTGCAAGCTCCTCAAACCTCTTTTTTGCATTTTCACTTACGTGGTCGGGCATTACAATCTTTATTACTACATACTCGTCCCCTCGTTCCTTGTTCTTTATATTTGGGACTCCCTTTCCTTTAAGCCTTAGCTTTGTACCATTTTGTATCCCGGGTGGTATTGTCACAGTGGCAGTTCCGTCAATTGTGGGAACATTGATTTGCGCTCCAAGGGCAGCCTCGTAAAATGTAATTGGGACTTCTAAATAGATATCATCTTGATTTCTTTTAAAGATAGGATGCGGCTTTACTTTTACCCTAAGATAGAGATCTCCACTGGTTCCTCTTCCTCCTGCTTCTCCTTTTCCTGGAATCCTGATTCTTGAGCCGTCATCAACACCCACTGGAATTTTTACGGAGATTGTTTCGGTTGAGATTTTTCCACCCCCCATTTCTCTAGTAATCTTAATATCTCTAACTCCGCCTTTTATAGCTGTCTCGAAATCCACTTCAATATCATATTCTATATCTCTAACTCTGCTTGTCCTACTCGTTGGTTCTCTGGTTCCAAATATTTCACCAAATATATCTTCAAATCCTCCAATATCCCCAAAACTGAATTTAAAGTCCCCTCTAGGAGAGCTTTCTTCTGACCATTTCCAAGTGGTTCTTTCTTGGCCTGGTTGAAATCCTTGAAATCCTGATGATCCATACATGTCATAAGCTTTTCTCTTATCCTCTTTCGATAAGACTTCATAGGCTTCCTGGATCTCCTTGAATTTTTCTTCAGCTTCTTTCTTGCCGGAGTTTAGATCGGGATGATAGCGGCGTGCTAGCTTGCGATAAGCCTTTTTTATTTCTTCACTTGAAGCATTTCTGGAAACGCCCAGTGTTTTGTAGTAGTCCTTATTTGGAGCCATATCTTTGTAAAAAGCTACCCTGTCTTACCGAAGGACAGAGTAGCTTTCAATCTCTTAACTAACCTCGACTTTGATCTGTTTCGGTTTTGCCTCTTCTTTTTTGGGAAGAGTGAGTTCAAGGACGCCGTCTTTATATGTTGCTTTGATTTTCTCTGCATCTACGTTCTGAGGAAGTGTAAAGCTACGAACGAAGGTTCCGTATGAGCGTTCGACTCTTATGTAGTTGTCTTTTGAGACCTTGTTCTCGAACTTCTTTTCTCCCTTCAAAGTAAGCGTGTTATCCTTTAAGTCTATCTGAATATCGTCTTTATTCACAGCAGGAAGATCAGCCTTCACCACAAAACTATCATTGTTCTCATGTATGTCTACAGCGGGCGACCACGCTCCTCTTTCTAACTCTTCCTCCGTCTCAGGATAAAGCGTCCTTACCGTTTGGTCGAACATTTTGTTTATTCTATCCTGAAGCGTGCCAAAATCTCTCCATGGATCTCTTACCATTAACCTAACCATTTTACCTACTCCCTTATTTTTAATTTATCTTTTACCTTAAAAATAATCATTGTCCGACACGAATCAAGGTAGGTTTTTTCGTATGTTTTTTCGTAAATTTCGAATAAAAAAAGAACCCTTTTAAGATATATCTGAAAGTCAAATCAAGCGGTTTCTTCTATGATTTTTAAAATTTTCTCCGCCGCTACGGTGAAGGCTTTTGCTGCCGCACTTTCGGGATGAGATACTACTATTGGTATTCCATCATCTCCGCCTTTTCTGATTTCAGGGTCAATAGGAATTTCTCCCAAAAAGGGCACATCAAACTTCTCAGCCATTCTTTTTCCGCCACCCTTGCTGAATATATCCACTTCTCCACTGCAATGAGGGCACACAAGATAACTCATGTTCTCTATTATACCGAGAACAGGAACATTTAACTTCTTAAACATTTGAACTCCACGTCTAACGTCAATCAGGGCCACATCCTGAGGTGTAGTAACAATTACACCACCACTAAGGGGCGCAGTTTGAATAAGAGAGAGCTGGGCATCCCCGGTACCCGGAGGAAGGTCTATTACCAAATAGTCTGTCCCCTTCCACTCTACGTCTTCTATAAACTGCTTTACTGCGCCGTGAACCATGGGACCCCTCCAGATTACCGTATCATCATCGTTTATTAGGAACCCTATGGACATGAGCTTCAACCCGAATTTTTCAAGCGGAATAATCTTCTGGTCAGGAGTTGACCTTGGCCTTTCATTTATCCCCAACATAATGGGAGTGCTGGGACCCCATATGTCTGCATCCATAAGACCCACATTTTTTCGCATCTTAGAAATCGAAAGGGCAAGGTTTACTGCCACCGTAGATTTTCCGACACCTCCCTTTCCACTGGCGACAGCTATAAAGTATTTAATCTCAGGAAGCTTTGCCCTTTCTACAGTCCTTGCTTGACCAGGAGTTCCTTTTAGCTCTCTTGCTCCTATCATAACATCTACTTCAGAGACTCCAGGAGATTCTAATAGGGTCTTTATTACGGAATTTCTTATTTCCGATTCCAGTTTCTCATCGGGTTTTGGAAGAACAAGATATAACTTTACTTTTGAGCCTTCTACCTCTATCTCTTTTACAACACCGAATGATACTATATCCCTTGTAAAACCCGGGTATTTGACTTTGTTAAGGATGTTTCGAATCCCTTCGGGATTTAGTTTCATCTACCTTCTCCTTTCTCTATTAGGCTATTCCCAGCCTCTCCTTTGCTTCATCACTCATCATATCAGGATTCCAGGGTGGATCCCAAACAATTTGAACCATGACGTTTTTGGCTCCACGAGGTTTTATTGCGTCCTCCACCTGTTTTGCAATGAAAGCTCCCATCCCACAACCGGGAGTAGTAAGGGACATTTTTACTTGAACGTTTCTCCCAGAGATTTGCACATCGTAAATAAGCCCTAAATCAACTATGTTTATTGGAAGTTCAGGGTCATAAACTGATTTAAGCGCCTCAAATACTTTTTCTTCAGTTATCTCTACCGGTTCTTCAGGTACTTCAGTTTGTTGAAATTTAGTAAGCGTAACTTTTTTCTCTCCTGTCTCTTTCGGTTCTTCTTTCTTTATACTAATGATCTTCTTCATTCCCATTTTGATTACCTCCTAGTATTAATAATACCTTGCTTATCAAGAATCTTGAAATAGTGCTATAGAAAAGATTGTTAAGGTTTGGGTTTTGCTAATCTAGCGCAGGTCTTGAATGCATTTCCGGTATTATGCTTTTGATATTCAGTTAACAAATAGAGGGCTCGTGTGTCAAACTTATCTATTTTTTTTACTCTTTATAGTTCAATTTGGCAGGACCAATATCTGGCAGGACCAATATCTTGACACCATTAGGTCTTTGCACTAATCTACTTAGGCTAAATGGGCAGAATATCAAGACAAATTAATATAGGTAAAGTAAAAGTCGGTGGCGGTGCTCCTGTGACCGTACAATCTATGACAAAGACGGATACAAGGGATGTTCGTGCTACCGTTGCCGAGATAAAGAAACTCGAAAAAGCAGGCTGTGACATTGTGAGGCTCGCAGTTCCGGATATGGAGGCTGCACAATCCCTGGGGAAAATTAAGAAAGAGGCAGATATCCCCATAGTTTCCGACATTCATTTTGATTACCGCCTTGCCCTTGAAGCGATAAAACAGGGTGTTGACGGTATGAGGATAAATCCTGGAAATATTGGATCAAAAGCAAGAATTAAAGCTGTAGTTGATGCGGTTAAGGAAAGAGGGATTCCGTTAAGAATCGGCGTAAACTCAGGTTCTCTTGAGAAGGAAATACTCAGAAGGTATGGGAGTCCTACAGCGGAGGCACTTGCCGAAAGCGCATTTAGACACGTTCGGATTCTTGAGGATTTAGACTTTAGAGATATAAAAATCTCCGTAAAATCCACAAATGTAATGAAAATGATAGAGGCTTACCGTATTATTGCTGAAAAGACGGATTATCCCCTTCATCTTGGAGTTACGGAAGCCGGAACTATAAAGATGGGGACAATCAAATCCGCTATCGGAATAGGCACTCTACTTGCAGAAGGTATAGGAGATACGATAAGGGTATCTCTTACGGGCGATCCGGTTGAGGAAATCTATGTTGGAATAGATATACTGAAGTCTTTGGGAATCAGAAAAAACGGTATAGAGCTCATCTCATGTCCTGGTTGCGGAAGACTTGAGATTGATCTTATGAAGCTCGTAAAAGACGTGGAGAGCAGAATAAGCAAAATTGACCTTCCAAGACCTATTAAGGTTGCAATCCTGGGATGTGTTGTGAATGGCCCCGGAGAGGCTTCTGAAGCAGACATAGGTATTGCCGGGGGAAGAGGAAAGGGGATGCTATATAAAGACGGCAAGTTAGTTAAGTCCTTTAAAGAAGAGCGGTTAGTTGACGAACTGGTTGAGGAAATAGAGAAATTCACTGTCAACGATTCTAGCATTCAGTCCGACCCCAGTGTCGTCATCCTCAGCAATCAGGTTGGTTTGACTGTTGGGACCAAAGAGTTTCATTACGACATCGGTCTGGCCGCCGGTCTCGATAATGTGGCGGCCACCTTTTGTCGTAGTAAACTGGAAAAGGTCTTCCTCCCCCGGCATTCCGATCTCGGCTGACGTTGCTGTTTTGTTGTTGACCCGGAGATTGACCGCTTGAACCGCGGTGCGAGGATAGGCTTCCTCGCTGGCGATAAATGCCTGGTCTATGTCCGAGAGCACTTCATTTGCCTTGGTGCCTATGCCGCTCTTGGTCCAACGACCCGGAAAGAAATAGAGCATAATCGAATCAGAATCGAACTGCGTTCCTCTTATTTGATCTGCGGTGTACTTCTCAAGAACGTTGAACCTGGTTTGCTCTGTAGTCCAGAAATTTGGCGGGCCGCTGAGTTCGCGTATGACAACATCCTCATTCCATTCGATGCCTCCGGCAGGATTCTGGTGTTCGTGTCCCAGACCGATCGCATGGCCGAATTCGTGAGCCGCGGTGCCCCCATCAAGAAAACCGAGGTTCATTGTTGGTTGATCCTGGGGAATTTTCTTGCAATCGGTGCCGACCCATGACCACGCCCCATCGGCGGGGTTAAACGAAATGCGAATCTCTGCATCCGGCGCGTTGTTGAAATCGAACGTTAGGTTTGCATGTTGAGTCCACCACTTGGCTTGCTCTTTGGCAATAGCCCTCTCGGTCTGGGTTCCGCCCATGAACCTGACACGGAGATTCGACCCATTAACCCACATTTTCTTGAATTCGAACACTGCCCTTAAGGGACCACCCCGGCTCCTTACGGTGCGTTGGGGTTTAAAGAGATCCTGGGGTAATATCCTGTCCTGACAGACCTTCAATATTCTTTTTGCCATCTTCCACCTCCTCTAATGATTTAATAGAAAATCTGGGCAATCTAAGGGTCGGTGTTAATACTGGCTTTTCCTGTTGCGGATTGTGGGGAACTTTAGCTCTTATAACAAATTGTATCGCTCTTTTTTTTTGCCTTAAAAAATGTAGTATATGCGCCGATTCTTAGTTTATACAGGTTGATTTAACACACTATTAATTGTCAGTCAAGTGGTTTTTGACAGTGGTTTTTGACAGCTTGAGACTGATAATAACGAATTTTGACGTCGGTGTATTGCTCTTCTCTGCCACGCTCCCTATCGGTACGAGGACATTTGTTTCAGGATAATAAGTTGCCGCACAACGACGGGGTATGCTGAAAGGAACTACAACAAAACGACGCGCAACGCGCTCCTCACCTTCAAAGTGGCTTGTGAGGTCAACGAGCTGTCCCTCCACAAGGCCCGCTTCTTTTATATCTTCGGGTTTGAGAAACACAACGCGCCGTCCGTTAAAGATACCCCGATAACGGTCATCGAGTCCGTAAATCGTAGTATTAAATTGATCGTGGCTACGCATGGTCATCATTATGTGCTGAACAGGTACAGAGATTATGCTATTTTCACCGCTTGCAGAAACTCTAGCATCGTCATCCATGTTCTAAGCGCTAGGATAGACCAAATATTTTTGTAAATCAACCCGAAAAGAAGTAGGTACAGATGTATTACGCAGAAATCCTAATCAATGACTTGTATAAACCTTTGTATTGCCTTGACTATCAAAGGTTAGGACATCGTAGGGTTCACTGTACGGACCTTCCATCCCCGGCGATCCCATGGGCATGTCGGGCACTGTTATACCCACAACCTTTGGTCGTTCTGTTAACAGCCGACTAATCACATCTGCAGGCACATGACCTTCAACCACGTAGCCATCCACAACCGCCGTGTGGCAAGAAGATAGTGCGCGGGGTACTCCGTACTTGGTTTTAATCTTTGTCATATCTGATACGTCGTGAGCGGTTACCTGATAACCATGCTCCCGGAGGTGGTCAACCCATTTGCTACAACAGCCACAAGAGGGATCCTTATAAACCGTGATTGTGTTTATACTGGATTGAGGCTCTGAATAGACTGAAACACCACCTAGAGTAAGCATGAACATTACTGCAACTAAAGCAACATATCTCCAAGCTTGATGCATCTTCATTTAATCTCCTAATACTTAATTCAGATTTTAAATTTTTTTAATTATACAGAATCTTTTCAATATAATCATCCGATAGTATAGTATGATTAGGTAATTAACTGTCGCTATAAAACAAATTTCCTTAGATATCATAGCCATTCTGTTGCTTTTAATGAGAAAATCTGTAATTTATTGTCCTTGAGGTTACACGAATTGAGATACTCTAAATTTTTCCTCCCAACACTGAAAGAAGACCCTGCCGATGCCGAAGTCATAAGCCATAAGCTAATGGTTCGTGCGGGAATGATAAGGAAACTCGCGGCAGGAATCTATAATTACCTTCCCCTAGGACTTCGCTCGATAAGGAAGGTCGAAAACATAGTTAGAGAAGAGATGAATCGTGCAGGAGCCATAGAGCTTCTCATGCCCTCTGTGCTTCCTGCGGAGCTTTGGAAAGAAAGCGGAAGATGGGATAAGTACGGAAAAGAGCTGCTTAGATTTAAAGACAGAGCGGAAAGGGAATTTTGCCTCGGTCCCACCCATGAAGAGATTATCACCGACATAGTCAGCAGAGAAATCCGGTCCTATAAGCAACTACCAATCAACCTATATCAAATTCAGACGAAATTCAGAGATGAAATCCGCCCACGATTCGGTGTGATGCGGGCGAGGGAGTTTATAATGAAAGATGCCTACAGCTTCGATGCCGATGACGAGGGAGCGGATAGGTCCTACTGGGCGATGTACGATGCCTATAATCGAATTTTTGAAAGGTGCGGGCTTGAGTTTCGAGCAGTTCTCGCGGATACAGGTAATATCGGAGGAAGTTTTTCACATGAATTCATGGTTCTTGCTCCTACAGGTGAGGACGTGATTATGAGTTGCAACAAGTGTGATTATGCAGCAAACCTTGAGCTTGCCGAAATAGGGGAGGGCGGAAAGGAAGCCGAGAGAGAAACAGATGAAAAATCAATCAGAGAAGTTTACACACCCAACCTGAAAACAGTAGAGCAAGTTGCAACTTTTTTAAATGTTAAACCTGATGATCTAATAAAAACCATGATAGTCGAGGCAGATGGACAACCGGTTGCCGCACTTGTGAGAGGCAACCATGAACTTAGTTTGACCAAACTTAGAAAAGCAATCGGCGCGGATACGGTTGAGCTTGCTTCCGAGAGGACAATTGAGGAAGTGACAAATGGGCCTTTAGGGTTTAGCGGCCCTGTTGGAATTGAGATTAAAATTATCGCCGATCCGTCTATAAAAAATATTAAAAACGCTGTTACGGGAGCAAACAAAAGGGACTATCACTTAATCAACATTAATCTCGGCAGGGATTTTCAGGTAAATCAATTTGCGGATATTCGAGTGGCATCGGATGGAGATTCATGTCCAAAATGTAAAGAAGGTGTTCTTCGCTCAAGCAGAGGAATAGAAGTGGGTCACATTTTTAAACTCGGCACAAAGTATAGTGAAAGTATGAACGCCACTTTTATTGACGCAAACGGCAAGGAAAGGCTCTTTATAATGGGATGTTACGGAATAGGAATCGGACGCACTGTTGCTGCGGCAATAGAACAGAACTGTGATCAGAATGGGATAGTGTTTCCAATAGCTCTTGCCCCTTTTCAGGTTGCTGTTCTTCCACTTAATATGAAAGAGGAACGGGTAAAAAATGTAGCTGAGGATATCTATAAAAAGCTGTTTAATCTTGGTGTTGATGTGATTATTGACGATAGAGAAGAGAGTGCAGGATTTAAGTTTAAAGACGCAGACCTGATTGGGATTCCTGTCCAGGTTACCGTTGGGCCCAGGACTCTCAAAGAAGATTCCGTGGAGATAAAGCTTAGAAAAGGCGGAATTTCGAAGAAGGTGAAGATTGAGGAAGTCGAAAGGGAAATTGAAGCGATCTTAAATAGGCAGAGTCTAAGTGTTTAGTTGTAGCGTGTCACAAATAAACTGCTCCATTGTCATTGCGAGGAGCAAAGCGACGAAGCAATCCAAAAACAGTAGAGATTGCTTCGCTAATGCTCGCAATGACAATTTCGGACAGTCTTGCCGAAAACATGTCTAAACCCGACCTCAAACCCGAAGAACGAATCATATTAGCCCTAGATTTCCCTGAATTTAAAGATGCCAAAACCTGGGTCGAAAGGCTAAAAGGAAAGATTAAAACCTTCAAAGTTGGACCGATTCTCTTTTTAAACACAGGGCCTGAAGGACTTAAAGAACTTACCGAAATCGGCGCTGATATATTTCTCGACCTTAAATTCCACGATATTCCTTCAACTGTGGAGAAAGCTTCACGCCAAATTGTCAGGTATGGAATTAAGATGTTTACCATACACGCCCTTGGCGGGTTTGAAATGATGAAAAGCACAGTAGTTGCAGTTAAAGAGGAATCTGAGAAACTATCCGAGCCCAAACCAATTGTTCTTGCGGTAACTGTTTTAACCAGTCACAGTGAGGAGAGTCTAGGACAAATAGGAATCAACAGCTCTTCACGAGACGAGGTGCTAAGACTTGCTGCACTTGCCGAGAAAGCAGGAGTTGACGGACTCGTTGCTTCTGGAAAAGAGGTTGAGATTCTAAGGAAAGAATTCGGTGATAGATTTACATTAGTGGTTCCTGGAATACGTCCTGACACTACAACTCATGACCAAAAGAGAGTTACAACACCTGCTGAAGCTATTTCTGTTGGAGCGGATTATCTGGTGATAGGACGTGCTATAACAGGGGCTGAGGAACCTGAAGCGGTGTTGGATGAGATTATTCTTTCTATGAGTTAATCAAGGATTTGAACCTAACGGTTTGCGTCAGTCAGCGACCTGCTTGGTCGGCTGGAGCGAGGTGTTATGTTTTATTTAAGTAACCTTCTAATCCATCATCGTACAAATTTATTTCTTGTCTATCAGGATATGCAACTAATTTCATGATTTTATCTTTTATCTTATTACAATTTTCTTTTCCTTTATCAATAATATCAATGAAAAATCTCTCATTATTTTCTTTCATTCCGAAATGGTATAACGCAAATTTTAAAAAAATATCTTCTTCACGCAATGTTGGAAGTATAGGGTCAGGTCTCAATATTTGACATTCATTTTCCCCTTATGTCAAATATTGAGACCTGACCCTATCTTTCTCTTGAAGAGGTGAAGAATCTTCGTAGAGTACCTGGAGTTGGTTTTGTGACAGCCATGACGTTATATGGAGAGCTGATGGACATGGACCGGTTCAGGAGTCTAGATCATCTAGCAAGTTATGTGGGATTAGTGCCTTCGGTAAGCGCTTCA
>JACPIY010000053.1 GCA_016187835.1 Deltaproteobacteria bacterium
TCCGAATGGTTATAGGCGAATTTAATGTTGCTTTAATGAGTAGGTCATGGTTCTCCGGACAAACAGAGTAAATGGAAATGGGAGATTCCATATACAATCTGGATGCTCCACTCATAGTTCTATTAACCTGAGCTAAACTAGGGAGAGGAACGAAAATGGAAGTCACGAGCTTTTATGGCGAATTACAACAAAAGAGCAGGGGTTTAGAGATATTGATAAACCTTATTCAAGCTGTACATCAGTCCTCCAGTTTAGAAGAGGTTTACAAAGCTGCCCTGGATTCGGCTATAGAGCTAGAAAATGTCGATATAATCATGGTTTATTTAGTGGATAAAGAAAAACGTGAGGCGGTGCTTCAAGCCCATAGAAACCTTTCCGAAGATTATATGGAAAGAGCCGGAAGAATACCTTATCCAACAGGGGTTACGTAGAAGCTAATTAATTCCGGGAGTACGTTGAATCTTCAAGATGTTCAAAAAGACTCAAACATCGGTCCTGCTGGTCGAGACCTAGGACACCATAGTGCCTTAGGCATACCGATACTTCTGGATGAACAAGCTATAGGTGTTATTTGGTTCGTATGCTATAAAAAACGTCGGTTTAATGAAAAAGAAGTAAAATTACTTTCTTCTCTTGGCAATCTGATTGCCGTAGCCATTGCAAAGATAAAGAAAACTGAAGAACTTAAGGAAAGAAACAGGAATCTATTGATCTTGAGTGAGATCTCCCAAGCGGTTCATCAATCTATAGATTTGAATCAAACATACAAGACTGTTTTAGAAGTAGCTGAAGATTTAGATTATGTTGATCTAATATCTGTGTATCTGACGGAGGGGAAGAGCAGCGAAAAAGAAGCCGTATTGCAGGTTCAGGGTGGATCTACTGTAAACCGCTTCAAACTGCCTAAGAGAATTCCCTGCCCAGAGGAAATTCTTGGGGAAGCAGTTAAAACTAGCGATTTGGGTTACTATGAAAATGCCGTTCATTTGACTTTCCTCAAAGAAATGGCTAGGAGGTTTCCGGAGCAACAGTACCCCAAGCTCTTTGTCCTTGAAACCAACCTGTGGCCAAGTCTTTTGAAAATGCACAAAGTCAGAACACAATGGAAACTATCAGGTAGTTGAAAAACCAATAGTTTCAGATATACTGTCTATCAGATTAACAGAATATCAGGAGATAAATCATGACCGATACAGTGACAGTGCTGATTGCACAACGCGGGGTGGTAACTCTGCCCAAAGTTATTCGTGAACGTTATAATGTGCGTCCCGGAGACCGTTTTACTCTTCTCGATCTCGGTGGGGTGTTCGTTCTAAGCCCTCAAAGTTCAGAGATTGACGCTCTGGCAGACCGGATCACTCAGGCTCTCACCGAACGCGGGGAAACGCTTGAGACCATGCTGCAGGCCCTGCGCGAGGAACGCGAACGGGATGTCAAAGAGGATTAGCGTATTTCTTGACACCAGCGCGCTCTTTGCCGGTATTTGGTCGGCCGAGGGTGGTGCACGCATGATTCTCAAACTAGGCGAGGCTGGAGTTATCCGATTACTGGCCAGTCCTCAGGTACTCAGCGAAATTGAACGGGCATTGAGACGAAAAGCACCGGATATGCTGGGAATATTGGCACTCATTCTCGACCGCAGCGGTATTGCAATATCGCCTGAACCCACTGAAGAAGCAGTGGGAAAGACCCGCTCCCTTATCGGTCATCCAGGGGATGTAAGAGTGCTCGCAGCAGCTATGGAGTCTGGAGCGGACTACTTTGTAACACTGGACCGAGCCCATTTCTTGGACAATCCTGACTTGCAAGACGAAGTGTCCTTTCCCATTGTCACTCCTGGCGATTTCCTGGTATGGTATCGAAAAGTGGTTATGAAAGGTGAAGTAGAAGAGAAAGATCCTTAAAAATCTGGTTGGTTTTTATTTCTTTGGCCTAATCCTATAAACAACCCCGCCTCTATCATCAGACACGTAAAGATTCCCATCAGGTCCTACAATCACATCAACAGGTCTTCCCCAGGCTCTCAGGCCTTGTAGCCAGCCTGTGGCAAAATCCTCAATTTCTTCGGGCATACCTCCTTTGATTTTTATTCGGACGACCTTGTATCCCGTTGGCTCTGTTCGATTCCATGATCCGTGGAAAGCAACAAATATATCTCCCCAATATTCTTTGGGAAAAAGCTTTCCAGTATAGAAAGTAAGTCCCAGAGGGGCAGAATGCGCCTGCATTTTAAATGTGGGGGGAGTTGTTTCGGTACAAAAATCATGCTTCCCATATTCAGGGTCTGGGATTCCATCTCCGTAGCAGTAAGGCCAGCCGTAATTCCTTCCCTGTTTAACTATGTTAATCTCCTCAGGCGGAAGGTCATTCCCAAGCCAATCCCTTCCATTATCGGTAGCCCACATCTCTTTTGTTTCAGGATGCCATGTAATTCCGACAGAGTTTCGCAATCCCTTGGCAAAGATCTTTCCTCCACTCCCGTCCGGGTTAAATTGAAGTATAGCTGCACGCCTTTCGTCCTTTTCTACACATACATTACAGGAAGACCCGATGGAAACGTACATTTTTCCGTCAGGTCCAAATCCGACGCTTCTTGTGAAGTGACCGCTGGTGGGCAGGTTTGGGACGATAATCTCTTTTTTGCCCAGTGGAGAATCGAAGCCATTATACTTAAAACGCACAATCTGGTTTGTCTCGCCTATGTAGAGATAGCTCATGTAAAAGTCTATGCCGTGTGGCTTTTTTAGTCCCTTGGCAAAAGTAATCGTTTTGTCTGCTTTGCCGTTGTTGTCTTTGTCGAGGAGGGCTACGACTTTTCCGTCACCGATGATGGTTGCAAACAGGACACCGTCCGGGCTATAAGCCATAAACCTGGGGCTATTAAGTCCGGTTGCAAATTCTTCTATTTTAAACCCTTGTGGTAGCTTTATTTCATCAGGAGATGAGAATGCCTTCACAGAATAATATAGGCATGAAAGTATAAACATAAAAAATATCAAAGCTCTCATAACAATAAAAATCTCACAAATCCCATCATCCTGAGCCCTGGGTCTAGTCGAAGGGTAGAAGGATGATAAATGCTTATCTAGTCCGAAAGGGCGTCCTTCGATCCTTCGACTTTGCTCAGGATAGGCTTAGCTCAGGACGAACGGTCTGTTTAATCAAACTGTAAGTATCATGGTGTATATCCATTTTTCTAAACCAAAAGGTTAGAAGGATTTTCCAATCTTCTTTCTAATTCCATAAGAAATTCAGCGTCAAACGCACTATCTAAAACGTGCCTGTCAGGAGAGATTATAACACTGAGTTTCCTATTAAACACTTTTGAGAATGCAATTATTATGCTTGTCTCTACTTCTGACATATTTATATCGTTTTTTGTTCTTGAAAGATTCTGTATAGAGGTTATTCTTACGCCCTGAATTCCGCAGGGAACTATCATGTCAAAATATGATAGGTCCGTATTTACGTTGAGTGCAAATCCATGATAGGTTGTCCACCTTCTTACTCCAACACCTATTGATGCGATTTTGTCTTTATTTACCCATACCCCCGTAATCCCCTTTACTCTTTCAGCCTTTATTTTGAAATCAGTCAACGCAAGGACGACAACCTCTTCTAGGTTCCTGAGGTACCTATGAATGTCGCGATTAAATTTATTTAAATCCAAGATCGGGTAGCCAACCAATTGTCCTGGACCATGAAAAGTTATATCCCCTCCTCTACTTACTACTTCAAAGTGGATTCCTTTTTTGCTTAGTTCCTCTTGATTTTGAAGGAGATGTTCGGATTTGCCTCCTCTTCCAGTTGTAAACGTTGGAGGATGTTCTAGAAGCAAAAGAACATCCTCTATCTCTCCTTTCCTTCTCTTCTCAAGAAAAGAAAGCTGGAGTTCTAATGCCTTTTGATAAGGGACTATTCCTAATCTATATACCTTGAAGCTATTCATGATTATTTTTTACTACAGATTACGCGGATTCACACTAAATATGATGCAGGATACATGATTCATGATGCACGATGCTTGAGGAATCTTTTATCTTACATCCTGCGTCCTGTATCGTTTATCTTGAATCCTACTTAAAAATTCCTCGCTCTTCCCAAAGCGGCCAGCGCTGCCTCCATTACTCCTTCAGAAAGCGTTGGATGAGCGTGTGAGGTTATGGCAATCTCCAGTGGAGTGGATTCAAGCGTTTTGGCGACTCCGATTTCAGCTATAAGCTCCGTTGCAGCATGCCCTATAATGTGGGCTCCTATGATTTCTCCCGTTGTAGTATCAGAAATTATTTTTACAAACCCTTCTGTTTCTCCAATGCCTACTGCTTTTCCCACGGCTCGGAATGGATATTTCCCGATATTGAATTTGTGTCCTCTGTCTTTAGCCTGTTCTTCAGTAATGCCAACAGAGGCTATTTCGGGCTGACAGTAAACACAGGCTGGGATATTGTCGTAGTGTACCTTGCTTTTAAGTCCTGCCATTAACTCAACCGCTACAACTCCCTCTTCCGATGCTTTATGGGCAAGAAGGGGAGGACCTATTATATCACCAATAGCATATACGTTGCTACAAGTAGTCATATAAGAGCCATCTGTTTTGATAAATCCCTGTTCGTTGAGCTCTATATTTAATTCTTTGAGTCCAAAGCCATCTGAATTTCCATAATAGCTAAGTGAAGAAGGAGCGGTGTTCGCCACTGCTTTCCTCCCGATTGCAACCAAGAGCTTTGACGCAGTTACCTTCCTTTCTTCTTTTCCTTGAGTGTCTTCAAGAGTTACTTCAACTGATTTTTTGGATTTTTTTAGCGATTTAAATTTCGTGCTTGTAAGTATATTCATACCGGCTTTCTTGAAGATTTTCTCTAGTTCTTGGGCAACTTCTCCATCAGCGCCGGGAAGCAAATGCTTCTCCATTTCGACAATTGTAACCTTGGAGCCAAATGAGTTATAGACATACGCAAACTCAGCTCCGATGTACCCCCCTCCGATTATCACAATTGACTCGGGGAAATCGGTGGACATGATAGCCTCGTCGCTCGTCATAATGAGATTGCCGTCCACCTCAATACCAGGAAGGATTCGAGGGACTGAACCTGTCGCAATTATAACCTTCTCAGTCTCTATTTCTATCTGGTCTTTGTTTCCAATGACTCCAACCTTGTTCTTTGTAATTAATTTCCCGACCCCAGAGAAAAGTGTGATTTTATTCTTCTTAAAAAGAAACTCCACTCCCTTTGTTAGTGTTGAAGCGGCCTTTCGGCTTTTTTCGATCACCTTTGAGTAGTCAAAGGATAGACCGTCACATTTTATTCCATAATCCTCCCCCGCTTTAAATTTCTCGTAAATCTCAGCGCATTTGAGTATTGCTTTAGATGGAATGCATCCCCAATTGAGACAAACCCCGCCAGGTTTGTCCCTTTCAATAATTGCCACTTTCATTCCAAGCTGAGCCGCACGTATTGCTCCAACGTAACCCCCTGGACCTGAACCTATTACTGTTAGATTAAATTTTTCCATAGTGCGGTATTATATCTCTACTATTCATGTGGTCAACATCGTTTCGTATTTCTTGACTGAGATTCTCTTTGTATTGTAGAATTCTTTTTCTACTTCCACTGGGCGTTTATTTCAAAGCATTTTTGTTCGTGTGATGCAAGTAACTATTTTGGTTTCGTGTTTCAAGAAATATTCCTGTATACTAAAATCAAGTTCGATTTTACGATATAGCTTTTGAGGAAGAAATATGAGCGTAGTTGATAAAGAAAGTAAAGGGAAAGAACTTTCTGAAATCGAAGCCTTAGAAACTCAAGAATGGCTCGATTCCTTGGACTATGTGCTCAAGCATGGAGGACCTGAGCGAGTAAGCCGTCTCCTCAGGCAGTTGCAGGTACATGCTCAGGAATTCGGAGTTAAATTACCTTTCACCGCAAATACTCCTTATATAAACACAATCCCGGTTGAAAAACAGCCTCCCTTCCCCGGAAGTCGGGAGATAGAGAGGCGTATAAAGAGCATAATTCGCTGGAACGCTATGGCGATGGTTGTACGTGCAAACCGTCATGAAGAGGCCTTAGGAGGACATATTTCCACCTATGCCTCCGCTGCAACACTTTTTGAAATTGGATTTACTTATTTTTTTCGTGCAAAAACCGAAGAACAAGAAGGGGATATTATCTATTATCAAGGTCATGCTTCACCCGGCATTTATGCGCGTGCCTTTTTAGAAGGCCGCCTTTCTAAAGAGCAATTGGAAAACTTCAGGCGCGAACTAGAACCTGGAGGCGGGCTTTCTTCTTACCCTCATCCTTGGCTTATGCCCAATTTTTGGGAATTTCCTACGGTATCTATGGGGTTAAGCCCTATTATGGCCATATACCAGGCGCGATTTAACCGTTATCTTGAAGACAGGGGGTTAAAGAAGCACTCTGATGCCAAGGTCTGGGCTTTCGTGGGAGACGGAGAAACAGATGAACCAGAATCTCTGGGAGCAATTACACTTGCTTCAAGGGAAAAGTTGGACAACTTAATTTTTGTTATCAATTGCAATCTGCAGAGACTTGATGGCCCGGTGCGTGGAAACGGCAAAATTATCCAAGAACTTGAAGCCATCTTCCGTGGCGCGGGATGGAACGTCATCAAAGTTATTTGGGGTAGCGATTGGGACCCGCTACTTGCCAGGGACCACGATGGCATTCTGCTCAAAGTAATGCAAGATACCGTTGATGGACAGTATCAAAAGTACGTTGTCGAAACCGGCAGCTACATACGAGAACACTTTTTCGGTTCTGATCCACGACTCTTGGAGATGGTGAAACAATTCTCAGATGAACAGCTTCAAAGGTTGAATCGTGGCGGACACGATCCGGAAAAGGTTTATGCCGCATATAAAGCGGCAGTAGAAAATAAAGGGTCGCCTACGGTTATTCTGGCTAAAACGATAAAAGGCTACGGTCTTGGAGAGAGTGGAGAGGGCAGAAATGTTACTCATCAGCAAAAAAAACTGAATGAAGAAGAGTTGCGAGAATTCCGGAGTCACTTCGGAATCCCGATTCCCGATGAAGACGTTGCCGAAGCTCCGTTTTACAAGCCCCCGGATGACAGTCCGGAAATGAAATACCTTCATGCACGCAGAAAAGGACTGGGGGGTTATGTTCCCGTACGTGAAGTCAAATGCAAACCTTTGAAGGCCCCGTCTGATGAATTATTTGAGGAGTTCTACAAGGGGTCTGGCGATAGGGAAGTAGCTACTACTATGGCCTATGTACGTATTCTGTCGAGACTGCTTAGAGATAAAGAAATTGGAAAGTTCATTGTTCCAATTATCCCAGATGAGGCGCGAACATTTGGGATGGATGCGTTGTTTAGACAAGTAGGAATCTATTCCCACGTCGGCCAACTCTACGAGCCTGTTGATAAAGAAACTCTGCTCTACTATAAAGAAACCACAGACGGACAGATCCTTGAAGAAGGAATCACCGAAGCTGGCTCGATGTCATCGTTTATCGCTGCCGGGACGGCATACGCAACTCATGGTATCAATATGATTCCGTTTTTTACCTTTTACTCAATGTTTGGATTTCAGAGGATAGGCGACCTTATTTGGGCAGCGGGAGACGCGCGCTGCCGGGGTTTTCTGGTTGGCGGAACTTCCGGACGGACCACATTGGCGGGTGAAGGGCTTCAACATCAGGACGGGCATAGCCATCTTTTAGCCTATGCCGTTCCCAATGTGAAGGCTTATGACCCGGCTTATGCATACGAGATTGCTGTCATTATTCAGGATGGCATTCGCCGTATGTACGAAAAGCAGGAAGACATCTTTTACTATATTACCGTTATGAATGAGACTTATATTCAGCCGCATATGCCCGATGGTGTGAAAGACGGAATTCTTAAAGGCATGTATAAAATAAAGGCTTCGGAAAATAAGGACGCGAAGCTCCACGCACAGCTTTTTGGAAGCGGCACCATACTGAACGAGGTACTTAAAGCTCAGAAAATTTTAGAGGAGAAATACGCTGTTGCCGCTGATGTGTGGAGTGTAACCAGTTACAAGGAACTTTATAGGGATGGGCTTGAGGTGGAACGGTGGAACATGCTAAACCCATCGGAGAGCCCCAGGGTTCCATATATCACCCAATGTGTCAAGGATGGGCAAGGTGTGTTTGTAGCCGCTTCCGATTATGTTAAAGCGCTTCCTGATTCTATCTCTCAGTGGCTTCCCAGACCTCTTGTGTCGCTGGGGACGGATGGATTTGGCAGAAGTTGCAGTCGGCAGACACTCCGTGACTTTTTTGAAGTGGATGCGAGGTTCATTACTTTGGCTACTCTGGCTGCTCTGGTAAGGGAGAAAAAAATCAAACCAGATGTTGCCGAGAAGGCAATAAAGGATTTGAAGATTGATCCTAATAAAGCAAATCCTATGATTTCATAATGGCAAATATTAGCCACGAATTAGCACAAATAGAATTATTTAAGGTGTTAGGTATTAGGTCTTGGGTGTCTGGTGAAAACAGCTAACCTAACACCCAACACCTAATACCGAAAACCCAATATAGTAAATCCGTGTCCATTTATGTCTAAATATCTCTTGAACAAAGGAGATTAGCCATGGTAACTGAATTTAGACTTCCCGAACTTGGTGAGGATATTGATTCAGGGGATGTTATAAGCGTCTTGATTAAAGCAGGCGATACCGTCGCCGAAGAACAGCCGGTGATGGAGATTGAAACGGATAAAGCTACGATAGAGGTTCCTGCACCTGTAAGCGGAACAATTAAAGAGATCCACGTGGAGGCAGGGACAAAGGTCAAAGTCGGGCAATTGCTCTTTACAATTGATGAAGGCGGTAAGGATGAAGGAAAAGAAACAACTGAAACCAAATCAGAGAGGGACGAAGATAAAGAAGAGAGAGAGGTTAAGGGAGAAGAGATAAAAAGTAAGGAAGCAAAGGAGGGAAAGAAGGAAAAGAAAGAGAGCAAGGAAGAGAAGAGAAAAGAGTCGAAGACTGAATCTAATCAGGAGGAAAGGAAGCCTGATGAAGTAGGAGACGAAGAGGAAGGAAAACAAGAAGCTAAAGAAAAGGAAGTCCAAGCCGAGGCTAAAGAAGAAGAGAAAGAAGAAGAAAAAAGTGAGAGAAAGGCTGTCCTCAAAGAAAGGGAGGGTGAAGTTGTTGAATTTAGCCGTCAAGCTAAAACTACCGCTGAATCTCCAAAAGAACTTGCTCCTGCTGCTCCTTCAGTTCGCAGACTAGCACGTGAAATTGGAGTTTATATTGCTGAGGTGCCGGGCTCCGGTCCTGGAGGACGGATCACTGAAGATGATGTAAAGAATTATGCGCGCATGATTATAACAAGAAAACAGGACTTGAGTGCGGGGGTACATGCTGTTCAAACTCCCTTGAAATCACAAGCGCCGCTTCCTGATTTTACAAAATGGGGAGAAATAGAAAGGCAGCCCATGTCAAACGTTCGCAGAAAGACCGCAGAGGTTATGACCTGGGCATGGACCACTATTCCCCATGTAACCCAAAATGATAAGGCAGATATTACGAGTCTCGAAAAATTACGGAAGAATTTTGGGAAAAAAGCAGAGGAAGCAGGCGGAAAGCTTACAGTAACAGCGATTCTTCTCAAAGTAGTAGCTTCAGCGCTCAAGGTTTTTCCGCATTTCAATGCCAGCGTGGACATGGCCAGTGAGGAGATTATTTATAAGAACTATTACCATATTGGAGTGGCAGTGGAAACGGATCGCGGGCTATTTGTTCCTGTGATTCGGGATGTGGATAAGAAAAACATCATAGAGCTTTCTGCAGAGCTTGTCGAGATGTCGGAAAAAGCTAGGAACAAGAAAATCACTCTCGAAGAAATGAAGGGCGGTACGTTTACAATTAGCAATCAGGGAAGCATCGGGGGTATCTATTTCTCACCAATTATTAATTGGCCGGAAGTTGCTATTCTAGGTGTCTCGCGTGCATACGTCGAGCCTGTTTTTGTCAATGGACAGTTTGAACCGCGTCTTATGTTACCGTTTTCCCTATCTCATGATCATCGTGTGATTGATGGCGCCGATGCCGTTCGCTTCCTTCGCTGGATTATCGAAGCTCTCGAAGAGCCCTTTAAGCTGATATTGGAGGGATAACAAAAACGGGATGCAAGATACAGGATGCATGTAGAAACTTCCATGTAGCATTCATTTATCGTGAATCATGAATCATGCATTTTGCATCATCTTAATTAATGTTTGGTGAGCAATGAATGAAAAAATGAAGTCCACGCAACTTGCAGTGATAGGAGGTGGTCCCGGCGGATACCCCGCGGCGTTTTTAGCTGCTGGCCTGGGAATGGAAGTTACATTGATTGATATGGAATTAAATCCTGGGGGAGTTTGCCTTTATCGAGGATGCATACCATCTAAAGCCCTGCTCCATGTGGCTAAAGTTATCACTGAAGCCCGGCACGCATCCAACTGGGGAATTAAATTCTCGGAGCCTCAAATTGATATTGACAAGCTTCGTGAATGGAAAGACGGCGTAGTAAAAAAGTTAACTGGAGGACTGGGGCAACTGTCCAGACAAAGAAAAATAAACTACGTTCAGGGCCGGGGGAGTTTCATAAACCCTCAAACCCTGAAAATCCAAAATAAAAAAGGAGATGAACTCCTTGCATTCAATCATGCGATTCTTGCTACCGGTTCCAGACCGGCTAAAGCTCCCGGTCTCCAATTAGAAAGTCCTCACATCCTCGACTCGACCAGCGCACTTGATCTGCCAGGCATTTCTAAAACAATGCTCGTGATAGGTGGAGGGTATATTGGCCTTGAGCTTGGAACTGTTTACGCCGCACTTGGGACAAGGGTTTCCGTTGTAGAAATGACGTCCGGTTTAATGCCGGGTGTAGACCGCGATCTCGTTTCTGTGCTCTCGAAAAGGGTGGAGAAAATTTTTGACTCCGTAATGTTAAATACCAAGGTCGTTGAGATGAAAGAAGACAAAGATGGAATCAGGGTCAGGTTTGAGGGAACAGAGATCAAAGAACCGGAGCAGGTATTTGAAAAGGTTCTAGTTTGCGTAGGGAGGCAACCAAACTCGAATGATCTTGGACTCGAAAACACAAGAGTAGAACTTGACTCGCATGGCTTTATAAATATAAATGCGCAACGCCTTACGGCGGAACGCTCGATTTATGCAATAGGAGATGTTGCAGGAGAACCGATGCTCGCTCATAAGGCTACACATGAAGGTCGTGTGGTGGCTGAAGTAATTAGGGGACGTGGGGTAGCATTTGATCCTAGAGCAATCCCCGCTGTAGTTTTCACCGATCCTGAGATTGCGTGGTGCGGATTGACTGAGACTCAAGCTAAACAGGAAAACCGTCAGGTCAAAGTTGCTCGTTTCCCCTGGACGGCGTCCGGGAGAGCGACAACCCTGGATAGAAATGACGGCGTGACGAAGCTCATAATTGACCCGGAGACGGAACGCATATTGGGCATGGGAATTGTAGGAACCGGCGCAGGAGAATTGATCTCTGAAGGTGTGCTTGCCGTTGAGATGGGGGCAACAGCTTCGGACATCGAACTTTGTATCCATCCGCATCCCACCCTGTCTGAAACCATCATGGAATCTGCAGAGGTCTTTTTCGGCCAAAGTACCCATCTTTATAGGCCGAAGAGGGGTTAAAATATTTGCCACAAATTTGCTCTTTGGGTACTAGGTATTGGATGTTAGGTTCTCGGGTTTTGTCCTGATACCCAACACCAAAGACATAATACCTAACACCTGAATTTCAAGCCTTTCCATAAACTGAAATTCCCGCGCCGTTAATTGGTTTTGAATCATCGGATACGAGGAAAACCATAACTCTGGAAATTTCTTCGGGTTTTACCCACTTTGAGAAATCGGCTTTAGGCATGCCCCTTCTGTTTGCTGATGTGTCAATTGTGCTAGGGAGTATTGCGTTTACGTTTATATCGTAGTCCTTTACTTCATCAGCAATTGTCTCCGTAAGGTTAAGAACTCCGGCTTTGGACGCTGAGTAAGCTCCAACTCCCGCAGAGCCTTTTAGAGCAGGACGGGAGGATATGTTAATTATCTTCCCATAGTTCTGCTTAATCATGTGAGGCAGGACTGCTTTTGAGCAGAGAAAAGTAGATTTTAAATTCATATTCATCATACGATCCCAGGTTTTTTCATCCGTATCCTGGATTTTAGAATAAACAAATCCACCAACTATGTTTATTAAAATGTCTATCCTTTTGAGTCGCTCCAGGGTTTTTTGGACAAGTTTTGCAACCTGTTTCTCTTTTGTAACATCAGATTTGATTAGTAGAAGATTCTGGTTTCTAATCGTCGAGAAAAGCCCCTTTAATTCTTCGTCAACTATGTACGTGCAAACAACTTTTGCTCCTTCTTCCAGAAACTCTGATACAACTGCTCTTCCTAGTGCTCCCGTACCACCTGTAATGATTGCGACTCTATCTATAAGTTTCATTTTGGCCTCCACTATAAGGATAGTTTATATTATTTTATCAAACTAAACGAAAACAGTGGAAGACCGAAATTGATAATACGCTTGGGTTTATATTGAATTTAGTATTTGCTTTGGTGTCTTAACTTTAAGGTGAGAGATTTTTTCTAAGTGTTTGATATACCACGTGCAGATTTGAGAAACGCCGTTGCTTAGAGCAGTCGCCGCTAAATAGGTATCAAAAACCCTTTCTCTGATAGCTGTAAATTCTTTTACCAGAGTAAGAAAATCCCAGATCGTTTCATCTTTTGGAGCAATGACCCTTAAAAACGAAGTGTATTGATAAACCGCTTCTTGAGCGATTTCTATCGAAGCAGGTTTTTCGACCCGTTTGATACTGGTACAGTGGCCATGAACTCAAGAAGGTTTTGTTGTGCTATGCAAGCGTTTACTTTCCCCGTAGCGGCTAATTCTAGCAATGCTTTTGAGTACGAATGCTGTTCTTCTGCTTCATTAAAGGAGGACACTAAAACGTTAGAGTCTATCAGCCAATATCTCATCATAAAGTTCTTCTCTATCAGTTATTTTAACTCGACCTAGATTTGCGGAGTTTAGCTGCTCTCCATGCGGTCTTTCTTCTATAAATTTCTCGTCCTTCTTTAATCCTTTGCTTACTAATTCCCAAATCTTCTCTGAGACGCTTTTTCCTTCGGATTCCGCTAACAGTTTTACTCTGCGTATAAGTGTCCTTTGCCACTTGGTAATAGAGAGAGTAATCTTGCCCTTTTCGAGTGTTTTTTCAGTTAACTTACGAGCCATTTTTAGAACCTCATATAACATAATACCACTTTGAAGTGGTATTATCAAATTTTCTCATCTCTTTGGTGAAATGAGAAAAAGGATATTAAATTTTAACGAAAATAACTTATATCAGTATCTTCACAATGCTAAGCACCTGCCAGGAGAATTTTAAAATTTCAAAGATTTATGGAATGTCTTGCAGGATACTATATTTGAACGCTTTACGAAAGATCGGCAGGAATATTTGACATATTCCATTTTCTGTTCTTAAATTAAATTCTCGAAAGTAGCTTATAAAAAGGCTGTTATGGACCTCCTAATTTCGATGAAGGCGGAAACTATCCAAAAAGGGCTTGACCTGGATTGCAACATAATGCTGATGCCAACAGCGCAGTCACAGGGATATTTCATAGCTGAGTTTAGAGAGGCGGATCCAGAAAACCTAAGGCTACTAAAGCAGTACGGAGATTGGGTTGTCTTCTCACGCATTTTATATGATGAACTCATGGATATAGTGGGCGAATAATCGGTCCTGTTAGACGGATGGAAATTGTCTCCTTATGATAAATTCGATATTCAACAATCTGTTTTTGCTCCCGGCTGAAAACTTGGGTGCGACGCTTCCTCTGTGGAGCATTGCACCATTTGTTTGCATGTTGCTTTCAATCGCTATTTTCCCCCTTACACACGGCCACTGGTGGGAGAGTAACCGACATAAGGCTTTTATCAGCGCAGCTTTGGGACTTCCGGTTGTAATTTATTTTCTGATTTCAGACTATCATCAGCTTATACACACTACAAAGGATTACATTTCCTTCATCATTCTCCTTGCATCTCTATTCACGATTTCTGGGGGGATTATACTAGAAGGAAACCCTGAGGGGACACCTTTTGTAAACACCGTTTTTCTCGCTGTGGGGGCGGTACTTGCAAGCGTAATTGGAACAACCGGAGCGAGCATGGTTCTTATAAGACCCTTGCTAAGGACTAACGGTACAAGGAAGCACATAAGGCATATACCCGTGTTCTTTATATTTCTCGTGAGCAATATCGGCGGCAGTCTTACGCCTATTGGCGACCCACCGCTTTTTCTTGGTTATCTCCAAGGCGTTCCGTTTTTCTGGACGTTAAAGCTGTTTCCCCTTTGGTGTGCGTCAGTCGGAATACTTCTTTTAATCTTTTATTTATTTGAAAGACGAGCGTGGAAAAAAGAATCTCCTGCTGCCATTGTGGAAGATATTCTTCTCAAAGAACCTCTAAACATCAAGGGGAAGCTAAACTTTCTATGGCTCTTCGGAGTAGTAGGGGCCGTGTTTTTACCCACGCCTTATCGGGAGATAATAATGGTTTTTATGGGGTGTCTCTCATACAGGCTTACCCCTAAGGAGATTAGAGTGAACAATAAATTTACGTTTTATCCTATAAACGAGGTAGCAGTACTTTTTGCAGGGATCTTTGCTACTATGATTCCTGCACTTTTAATTCTCGAAGCAAGAGGTGCTGAGTTTGGAATTAAAGAACCCTGGCACTTCTTCTGGATCACAGGGAGCCTTTCATCGTTTTTGGATAACGCTCCAACATATATAACTTTCTTTTCGCTTGCAGAAGGGCTAGGAATTGGAGGCGGCATTATGGGTATTCCGGAAAATATTCTTATCGCCATAAGCGCCGGAGCGGTTTTTATGGGGGCAAATTCTTACATCGGGAACGGTCCCAACTTTATGGTAAAATCAATCTGTGAAGAAGCCGGTGTCAAAATGCCTAGCTTTTTTGGATACATGTTATATTCAGGTGTAATTTTGATACCGATATTTATACTGATAACTTTTGCGTTTTTCTTGTGAGCGAAAATTTGAATTAGCTCATAGCCCACCAGGACAGACCTGCTCGTGACCGTTTTGAGAATCAAACGTAGGAAAACCTTTCCTTGCTTTTCGCCCTGTATTTGCTAATAATACCTTCTAGAAAATCAAGGCAGTAACGCATATATGCGTTCCCTACGGCAAAACAATATCAGTATTTAAGGAGGAACCCGAACATCTTATGGCCGAAGAAAAAAAATTGGATTACAAAAACACATTAAATCTTCCACGCACGGATTTCCCTATGAAAGCCAACCTTGGCCAGAAGGAGCCTGAAATTCTAAAACTATGGGATCAATCAAAGCTTTACGAAAAAATAAGAGAATTTTCTAAGGATAAAGAAAAATTTATTCTTCACGACGGTCCGCCTTATGCTAACGGGCATATTCACATAGGGCACTGCTTAAACAAAATCCTGAAGGACGTAATCGTAAAATCTAAGACAATGTTTGGTTATGATTCATATTACATTCCTGGCTGGGATTGTCATGGGCTTCCTATCGAATATCAAGTTACAAAAGAACTCGGCCTCAAAAAAGAAACAACATCAAAAACCGAGATAAGAAAATTGTGTAGAAAATACGCGGAGAAGTTTGTAGGCATTCAGCGTGAAGAGTTTAAACGCATAGGGGTTTTTGGAGACTGGGAGCATCCCTACCTCACTATGAGCTTTGATTACGAGGCTACGATTGCAAGGGAGCTTGGCAATTTTATGAGAGTTGGGAATCTTTATCGCGGTAAAAAACCTGTCTATTGGTGCTATTTTTGCCAAACGGCACTGGCTGAAGCTGAAGTTGAATACGAAGATAAGACATCACCTTCGGTTTATGTGAAATTCCCTTTAATTTCAAAGGAACTGTCCGAAAACTTTTTTTCTTTAACGGGAAAGAAGGTATTTGCCCTTATCTGGACGACGACTCCCTGGACGCTTCCAGCAAACCTGGCACTTGCCTTTCATCCTGACTACACCTATGTTGCAGCGGAGATCAATGGAGAGGTGTATATACTTGCCGAGGTGTTTCTTGAAAGCATATTAGGTAAAGTAGGGGCAATTCATGAATTGCCCCTACAAAAATTCCAAGGCAGAGACTTTGAAGGATTAAAATTTAAACATCCCTTCTATGAAAGAGAATCTATCGTTACGTTTGGTGATTTTGTTACACTTGATACGGGAACGGGGATCGTTCATATCGCTCCCGGACATGGACAGGAAGACTATGAGATTGGCACTAAATACAATCTCGACATTTATGCTCCTGTAGATGCGAGAGGACGGTTCACCAAGGAAGTTGAATTTTTTAACGGAATGTTTGTTTACGATGCTAATAGAGAAATAATTGAAAAATTAAAAGAGAAAGGGAACCTTTTAAGAGAAGAAAAATTCGTACACTCCTATCCTCACTGCTGGCGTTGCAAAAACCCGATTATATTCAGAGCTACGCCACAGTGGTTCATTTCAATGCAAACGAATGGATTGAGAGCTAAGGCACTGGATCATATCCAGCACACAGTTAAATGGATTCCTGAATGGGGTAGGGAGAGGATTTACAACATGATTGAAAATCGCCCAGACTGGTGCGTTTCCAGGCAAAGAGCCTGGGGCGTGCCTATAGTGGTCTTCTTTTGTGATTCTTGCGATTATATGCTTATGGATCCTGAGATCGTGAATCACGTAGCTCTTATTTTTGAAAAGCACGGAGCAGATGCCTGGTTCACCCATGAAGCCGAGCAGCTTCTTCCTCCTGGGACAAAATGCCCAGAATGCGGGAGCACGAATTTTAAAAAGGAGACCGACATACTGGATGTCTGGTTTGATTCCGGGGTGAGTTTTGCTTCTGTGCTTGAAAGAAATTCTGAGCTTTCATTTCCAGCGGATATGTACCTTGAAGGAAGCGACCAGCACAGAGGGTGGTTTCATTCAAGTCTTCTCGTATCAGTCGGCACAAGGGGAATTGCTCCTTATAAATCAGTTCTCACTCATGGTTTTGTTGTGGATAAAGAAGGCGAGAAGATGTCAAAGTCAAAGGGAAACGTTACGGTGCCAGCCGAGATCATAAAAAAATACGGAGCTGAAATCCTGAGGCTCTGGGTAGTGGCTGAGGATTATAGAAGTGACATCAGGATCTCGACTGAAATCTTGGAGAGGCTTACAGAGTCCTATAGAAAGATTAGAAACACTTTCAGATATCTCCTTGGGAACGTCCATGATTTTAATCCCTCAAAAGACCGGATTCCTTATGAGAACCTTGAAGAGATTGACAGATGGATTCTCCATAGGCTCGGTGTTTCATGCGATAAAATACTCAAGTCTTACGAGAATTATGAATTTCATATTGTTTACCATGAACTCCAGAGATTCTGTATTGTGGATTTGAGCTCAATCTACCTGGATGTTCAAAAGGATGTTCTCTACACATTTTCACCGAATTCAAGGAAAAGAAGATCGGCTCAGACTGCTATGTATTTTGTTTTGTATTCACTCGCAAGACTTTCCGCTCCTGTCCTTTCGTTTACTGGCGATGAAGCCTGGCGATATATTCCTGGAGAAAAAACCGAGAGCGTTCATCTAACAACTTTTCCTGAGATTGAATTTATTGATAATGGACTTGAAGAGAAATGGAACCGCATCATTCCTCTAAGAGACGAGATACTAAAGGCACTTGAGAAAGCAAGAAAGGATAAGTTTATTGGAAGCTCACTTGAAGCCGGGCTTGAAATTTATGCTGAAGGGGAGCTGAGGAATTTTATAGCGGAAAATCTGGAGCTACTTAAATTATTGACAATTGTATCGCATATCGCAGTATTTCTCTCGCAGTTTGGGAGAAATGGTAATAAAGATATTGTCAACGAGCTGCCAAAAGGAGACAATACTTTTGAGAGTACCGATATTCCGGGGCTTGTAATTAAGGTTCAAAAAGCCCCGGGTGAGAAATGCGAAAGGTGTTGGACCTACAGGACTACTGTTGGAGATAATCCCGATTACCCAACTTTGTGTGACAGGTGTGTTGTGCATTTGATGGAGATGAAGGCCTAGGGTTTAACTTCTTAGAGAAGAAACACTAAAGGAAATGCAAGGTGAGGATCAAAGACGAAATAATTAAACATAAATTAGAGTTGTTAGAAGAAGATGATCCAGAATATTATAGCCTCATCAATGAATCAAATGAGATAGTGAAAGAATATTCCAGAATTATAAAATTGGCTCATTCTTTTAAATTACCCACAATAAAAATATGGAGGGTTGAGTTACCTAGGCCATGCCTTTTCTATAAGACAAAAGCTGAGTTATCAATAATTGGTAGAGAAGGAATTTCTCTGACAAATCACTATTTAAATTGGAATAACAGAGCTCTAACTTTTTGTGTGAGCCCAAGTTATAGTTTCAGTTCCGACCCAGAGGTTGATAAACAAACAACTGTTATTCTTTATACAAATCTGCTTCTGCACAGAACGGACAGAGTCAACAGTGGTATTAAATTACTTCAAAGTAGTTACAATCTTCGATTTTCTGAAATAGGAAATGAAATCAATTATTGGATTGCTATTACTGCCAGGGGATTTACGTTTTTGGGCTTTATAATATCCAAGCATTGCTTCATAATTAGAAGCTAACCCATTGTTGTTATTAATAACTTTATATCTGCATCCTTTTTTACTTTAATTGATTTGGATTATAGGAAAGTTGGCAAAATAAGTTAAAGTATTAATTAAGGTATATTAATGTGTAATCTGCGATTAACAGCGTAACCCTTTGACTTTATAACTAGATAAATTTAGATTTTATATCTATAAGCTGGGAAAACTTATTTATACCTTCTCAAGCTCTTCCAGTAAGGCTCGGCGGTTCTTGTACTGTTCACTGAATTCTTTGATGAGCTCCTTGACTCTATCACCTGCGCCAAGCTTCTTCATGCGCCTCAGCATTCGACAAACATCCTCGTACGTGGCGCGACCCGTGGTGTGGACTAAAAGCTCTTTAGACGTTTTTTCGTACATCTGTATCAGCTCCTGCGGAAAGTGAGGGGCGAGATGTTTATGGTATTGATCTAGTATCTCAAATGATGGGTGTTTTCTGACAAGCTCAAGGAGCTTTTGCCATTCTTTTTCTCTAATGAATATCTCTGCCAATGTGCCAGAATGCACTCCACGCAGATTTTTCGACTGCTCTAGGTGCCTGAGTAATTTCATGAACTGATCCGCCCAAATGGATTTACTATAAGTCTTCTTAAACTTGTCGTAGTACGCAAAATCACCGGTTTGAAAGAAAAGGACGCGAGAGTATTCCCGGATGTCTTCAACATTTTCTTCCTTTTCTGCCAGTTTAAGAAGCCAATTAAGCCACTCAATCACAAGACCGGGATGGCGACGCTCAGTATCCTGTTCAATGCCTTGCGTGGCCAGTTTTTTTACTCTGCTAAAATCTTTATTAGCAAAAGCTTGCTCGATGGCCTGACGACGAATAGATGTGTGGTGGAGGTTATCATTCATAAAACGATCAATTTCTTGCTGTCTGCCACGCTTCTTTATAACTTCGAGTTTTATCTCAGCCGCCCGCTCCTGACAATATTGGATGGTGAATTCGCTGGATTGTTCTAAGTGCGACATTTTATCAAGTTTGGAGAAGAGTTGTTTTTCTTGTTCTTCTGTAGATATAAGCTTGCCTGCTATCCCTAAAAAATCCCACTGCCAATCCCAACCGTCATATTGTTTACGATTTGATTCGGTTAAACAGTAATCGAACAAGTCTTTTCTGCTTGTAGTGTCTTGAACCTTCTCGATACATTTATAGAACACCTGAAATGAGTATTCAATAGCGCTGCCGATGCTGCCACTGGAGTCATCTGCATTCTGCAGCGCCGGCACAAGTTCTTCAATTACCGCCTTGAATATAGGTATAGCCTGTTCCGGTTTGCCATTCTCCACGAGTTTCTCCCCTTTATCCAAAAGCTCCTCTGCTCCTCTAACTGCCCGCCCTGCGCCCCAGTAGTCAATAAAACCATGATGATCCATACCGGAACGCAGCGATTCTTTAATCAGTTGTCGGTAAGTACTCTTGCCCTCTTCTTCAGAGTGAGGGGTAAAGCGTGCCAGTATTATATTGCGGAATTCACGATTTTGGAGCGAATAGCTTCGAACCAAATCAATAATCTCTTCTTGGGACATATTCTCTAGCGCTTCTTCTACTTTTTGGATAATCGTTTTTCGCCCTTGTTTCCCTGTTTTTCCTTTACTCCTTTTCTTTTGTCTCTGATTCGGACCTTCCTTAATATCTACAACAGTCGCTTCACTTAAGCAGTCTTCTATTGCATAAATCGTAGCTACCTGGTGCTTGCATATGGGACCGAGATCGTATGGACAGGTGCATTTATATTCAGTTACCGTGTCACCGGATATGCACATGTAAACTTCATAAACTTCTGTACCTTGGATCAGCGCCGTCCATTTACCATCTTCCAGCTCTTGCAAATCCTGCACTAGTCCCTGCCGCCAATACTGCTTTCCACGCTTAAGCACAGTATTGCCTATTACTGATTCAAAATTAGATAAGGTTATCTTCATAATGCTTATTTGGTCATATACCTTATTGTAAACTCAAATTATTCCAATATATGCTACATTTTCAATATACTTTTTGGCTTTAAAAGATACTTAATATCATCCTTTTAAGTTAGGAGATAATACATAGTTATTATTAATAATGTTATTTTTGTTTCTTTGTCAGTTTAATTAATTGAATTATAGATTAGCTACCGTAATAAATTAATATATTAATTGAAGTATATTCATGTAAAGACTAAGGATAGATTTTTAATATGCCTAGTATATTACTTTAAATTAGCTTCGATGTTATCTAAGAAAACCTCACAAATTACTTAATCCTCGGCCAATTTTCAATCGGGTCCGTTGAACGTACTATATTCACACCAGCTTCTGCGAAACTTTCAAAAGCTTTATCTGCTTCATCTGAATAATCAACAACTCCCGGCACTACAACAGGTGAGGTACAATCCTCAAGAAGATAGACCTTTTCAACTAAACTCCTGTCATGAGCCATAATATCCCCTAGCAAGTCAGCAATAGTCCATGCAACGCAATGGCTCTTTGCCTGCCCGGCAATTATAACGGCATCAAATTCTAGGAGCTTACGAAAGAACTTATCGGTCTTCGCAACTAAAGGATTCCCTCTGGAATCCGTAGCCACTTCCGGAACCAACACCGAGTAATGTTCAGTTAAGGGATGATTGCCTTTCATGTGAATATCAGGCTGGCTATAGCGGGCAATTGTATGAAAGAAAATAGCTTCTTCTATAGCCGACACTAGCGCATGACCGATCCCACCTAACATAGCATGATAGGGCCAAATAGTGAGTTCGTATTTGGCTGTTTTTCTAAGCTCACCAGTATAGTATAAAAGATGATTCTGCATTTCAGTTGGACTGCGCCCCAGGCTATGGCTGAGTAAAGGGTTAAATCGCCAGCGTTCTTTGGTTATGTCTTCCTCAGTAATAAGGGTAAATGGGGCTGGGTGCTCTCCTTTTTCATTAACAAGAAAAATACTATGAAAAATCTGCATCGCCTGATGAGTATCCATGGTGGGGGAGATTTGAGTAATAGCGTTGAGGTTGCGATATATAAACTCACAAAGACGTTTGTTATCGTCTACTGCTCCCGTTCCCGATCGTCCTCCAACATATAGCTCAAAGCCTGGAATACAAAACGTATTCTGAACATCCACTAATACAAGGCAGATTTTAAAACGGTCTTTATAGGCTGGTTGAATACTATGTTCTCTAGCCCATTTTGTGACAGCCTTAGCGATTTCCTCATAGGATACCTTCCAGACCTCTCCAACCTTGTTTGGATTGAAGTGTGGAGGAATAGGAAGTTCTTTGGACATATATTCTTTACCTCGCACTTTGTGTTTATGAAACAACTGGTTATCGTACTTTACGACAATAGAGTATAATCGCAAACTGTAGGGAACGCATATGGTAAAATCAATTTAGAAGTGCAACTTTGAGTAGTATGCTCAAAGTATATGCACAAACAACAATATAAACAATTAGGTCAAAAAGAGCGGGATACAATATTTCAACTCAAGAAGAAAGGAATGGCTAACAGTGATATTGCCAAGAAACTCGGTCGGGACAAATCAACTATCGGCAGGGAGTTGACGAGAAACCAGCATCGGAAATTACAACAGTATCTACCTGACACCGCCCAGCGCAAGGCGGATAAGCGAAAGACGTTCGGGCGAAAGGCGCGGTATGTGATAAAGCGGCCAGCGCTCAAGAAAAAAATCATTCGGCTCCTCAAGATCGGTTGGTCGCCAGACCTTATCGCCGGGCGAATGAATCGTAAGAAAGAACTGTGCCTAAACCAGGAAAGTATCTATCAGTTCATCTATAGTCTGGAGGGCAGAAAACAAAACCTACGCCAATACTTACGCCGCGCTCACCGCATCAGACACAAAAAGGCAGGACGGAAACATTGGAAGGAGAGCCGCATACCCAATCGGGTTGGTATCGCTAAGAGGCCTAAAACAGTGGAGAAAAGAAAACAATTCGGCCATTGGGAAGGTGATAACGTGGTGTATAACCGGCATCGGAGAGTGTTATCTACCGCCGTTGAACGGAAAACGCGCAAAGTGATGATCTTCCGGCCTCACGACCTTACGGCAAAAGCTAAAGCGCTCGCAACGATCCATCGTTATCGTAATCTTCCGCAAGCGGCAAAACGAACAATGACATACGACAATGGACTGGAAGCTGCCGCTCACGAAACCGTTACTGCCGCCATTGGAATGAAATTTTATTTCGCCAATACCTACTCTTCTTGGCAAAGAGGAACCAACGAAAACAGAAACGGACTCGTGAGATTTTACCTGCCGCGCGAAACTAATTTGGATCGAGTAACGCACGGCCAAATCCGGAGAGTGGAAAATCTGATTAACAATCGTCCGATGAAATGTCTCGACTTCCAGACACCCAACGAAGCGTTTACCATTGAAATGAACAGATTAGCTAAAAGGTCGTTAAGTACAAACAGTAAAAATTTTTATCCACAGGTTGCACTTGTAAATTGAATGTGGGTATTTCAAATAGATTCTTATTTGAGGCAACGATACAATTTCAGATAGATTTTTGATGAGGCAATTCGTTCAAGTCTATCCAAAGGTAAA
>JACPIY010000060.1 GCA_016187835.1 Deltaproteobacteria bacterium
CGGCTCACTTCGCTGCCGATATTGCCAAGCTGCTCCGCAAGTGAAAGCTCAAACCACCTGCCGCCTGCCAATTGTTTATGCTTAAAATCCATAAGATGGGTTTAATCAATTATCAATTCTCCTACAATTTTCCTAATTTTATCTCTAATTTCCGGATTTTCCACGTCCCGCGAGCGGTTGCCGAAAGCCGGCTTCAAATTAATCATGGAATCGAATTCAATCCATTCGCCTCTTTCCTTTTTCGGCAAGAATGGAACGCTTATCTCAAGATGTTGAATCTTTTAAAAGACAATCTCAAGCATTGGGTACCAACGAACAGCAAATAACACAACTAGAAGATAGATTGAACAACTTAGAGCAATCTTATTCAGAGCTAAGCGGAAGATTGGATAGTTTAGAAAGAAGGTCAATTTCTAGCACTCCTCAAGCTTCTCAGCCTGGTGGTGTTACGGGAGGTGGGTTCGGTTCTATGCAATCCGAAGCCCCCGTATATAATGAGGGATACAGAAACCTTAGCGAAGGGAACTATAAAGATGCGAGAGACCAATTCAATTCGTTTCTTAGTAATAATCCTAGCTCTCCTCAAGCCGCTGACGCTCTATATTGGATAGCAGAGTCTTATTACAGAGAAGGAAAATTTGAAGAAGCGATACTGGAATTCCAGAAATTTATTGATACTTATCCCAAAGATGATAGAGTCCCACTTTCGTACTTAAAGCAGGGTCTGTCGCTTACAAGTATCGGAAGAAACGAAGAAGCGAAGCTTTTTCTTCAGACTCTTATTGATAAATTCCCGAAGTCTGAAGAGGCAAGAATAGCCAAGGAAAAATTAAGGGAACTTGCGGTGAAACGTTAAAAATATTATTATAGAGAGTAAATAATCTTAAAGGAGGTACAGTAAAATGAAAAGGGATAAGCTTTTATTGGTTTTTCCCCTATTGGTTTTAGCGTTACTTTATCTTGCGAGCTGTGCTGCTACTCCTCCTCCAACACAGGAGCTTGCTGATGCAGAAGCAGCTGTAGCCGCAGCGAAAGAAGCGGGATGTCCGGCTTGTGCTCCCGAGGAATGTGCGGCAGCAGAAAGCGCGCTGGCTAAGGGAAAGGCACTTGCTGGTGAATTCTGCAGTGAATTAGAAGCTCGCAGGCTTCTAATTGATGCAAAGGCAAAAGCCGATGAGGCCAGAGCAAAATGCCAGCAAGTAGAGGTTCCTCCTCCACCTGCAATAGGCGAGGAAGTTGGCCTAAAGGATATCTTCTTCGATTTTGATAGATCCAATATAAGACCGGATGCGGAGCCTGTGCTTCAGGAGAATGCCGAGGTTCTGAAAAACAATCCTAGTATGATAATCGTGATTGAGGGATATGCAGACATAAGAGGTACCGATGCATATAACTTAGGTCTTGCACAAAGAAGAGCCGATGCTACAAAGGCATATTTAGTGCAGCTTGGTGTCGATCTCAGCAGAATACAAACTGTAAGTAAGGGTGAGACGTCAAAGTTTGCCGCTGGAACCACGGAAGATGCCTATCAGCTTAACAGAAGGGTGCAATTTGTTCCCGTCAGTCCGGGGGCTGCACCAGGAGCAAGGATTTTCATTAAATTTAATGAAGAAAGCAAACCTGCTCTATAGTATGTAAATATCCTACGGGGAAAGAAGCAATGATTTAGCTTCTTTCCCCTTTTAACTCCTAACTTTTATGCCAGCTTGAATAGCATAGGGCGAGCGTTGACAATTTTATGATTCCGTGTTAGTTATTTCCACTTTTTATTCCCATCCAAGATAAATATGGCATTAAAAATCAAGAAATCAAAGAGATTGTATAAGGTAGCGGAGCGTCTGATGCCCGGCGGTGTGAACAGTCCCGTTCGCTCTTTCAGAGCCGTAGAAGGAACACCGGTTTTTATTAAAAAGGCCAAGGGCGCCTGGGCTTGGGACGAAGATGGAAATAAATATATAGATTATGTGGCCTCCTGGGGGCCTCTTATATTGGGCCATGCTCATCCTGAGGTCGTAAGAGCGATAAAAAAAGCAGCGGAAAAAGGAACTAGCTACGGGGCTCCTTGTGAAAAAGAAGTTGATCTTGCTAACCTTATTTTAAAATCTTTCCTATCAATTGATATGATACGTATGACAAGCTCAGGTACAGAAGCTACTATGAGTGCAGTTCGTCTTGCACGGGCTTATACAAAACGCGATTTCATAGTTAAATTTGAAGGATGCTATCACGGGCATGCCGATTATCTTCTTGTTAAAGCCGGCTCAGGAGCTACAACATTTGGAACGCCTAGCAGTCCCGGTGTCCCTCGTGAATTTACGGAAAGGACCCTTCTCGCAAAGTACAACAACATTCAGTCTGTAGAAAATCTTTTTGCTAAACACCGAAATGAAATCGCATGTGTTTTGATTGAGCCTGTTGCGGCCAATATGGGTGTTGTACCCCCAAAGAAGGGGTTTCTTCAAGACTTAAGAAAGATTACCGAAGACGCTGGTATGCTTCTTATCTTTGATGAGGTCATAACGGGCTTTAGGTTGGGGCTGGGTGGAGCGCAGAAAACCTACGGTGTTACACCTGATATTACCTGTCTTGGGAAAATCATAGGTGGTGGGCTTCCCGTGGGAGCGTACGGAGGAAAGAAGGAAATAATGAGTTTGGTTGCTCCCATTGGTCCCGTATATCAAGCAGGGACTCTTTCGGGGAATCCACTTGCAATGTCAGCAGGGGTTGCAACATTAACCAAGCTCAGGGAAAAAGGAATCTATAAAAGACTAAATGAATTAACTCAGTTCCTTGTGGAAGGGCTTAGAGAAATTCTTGAAAAACTCCATATTGAGGCGCAACTAAACTCCGTAGGATCAATGTTTACTTTGTTTTTCACGGACTGTGAAGTCGTTGATTATGAATCCGCACTTACGTCAAATACAAAAATGTATTCCGGGTTCTTTAAAAATCTGCTAAGTGCTGGTATTATGTTTCCGCCTTCTCAGTTTGAAGCTGTATTTGCTTCCCTTGCTCATACTGAAAAGGAGATAGATATGACGCTTAAAGCTGCCTATAACGCCCTCAAAAAAATAAAATAATAGGGGAGGAAATAAGGTTAAGGAAAAAAAGGACTTAGGCTGGACAATATACTTTGTCATAGGAACCCAGTTGGCTGTTTCAATTATAGCGGGACTGATATTGGGTCATTATGTGGATGAATGGGCGGAAACAAAAACACCCTGGTTTACGTTTACAGGCCTTATAGTTGGAGCGATCTCAGGGTTTAGTTTGCTTATAAGGTTGACGAAAAGAAAAGATGACTACAAGAGCGATGAATCTAATAAAGACACCGACGCTCGGTAGGGTAGAAAAAAGCGGATTAATTGTTACTGCGGTTCTTGTAATTGCAAATGCGCTTCTTGGCTCATCTGCGCTTGCTTTTGGAGCTGCGGTAGGTGGATTACTAGTTATTGCGAATTTTGTAGCCATTAAGTTTGTTGTAAGTGCGCTTATTGGCAATGCTTATTCCAAGGGGTTTAGTGTTTTTGTCGTTCTAATTAAAATGGCAATGCTTGTTGGAATAGTAGTTTCCCTTTTCATATTTACAAAAATAAATATCTATGGTTTTTTTATAGGTGTAACCGGTGTGGTAATAGTTATAATCGGAGAGAACTTAAGAGGAAATAAAAATGGAACACTTTAGTTGGTTTACTCTACTTGGGTTAGAAAAATACGACCACGTCTTGAGTGCAGTTCTAGTTGTAATTTTTTTAACCTTTGCCGCATATAAGATAAGAACTAATCTAGCCAAGCAAGGATCGGTTCTCCCTGATGAGAAATTATCTTTGAGAAATATTTTTGAAATTCTTACTATAGACTTTCTTCTCGATCTTCTTGGGGGTATAATGGGATCACGTGAAAAGGCCAAGAAGTATTTTCCTCTTCTCGGAACCGCTTTCTTCTTTATACTTTTTGCAAACATTCTCGGTCTGATTCCCGGATTTCTTCCCCCTACCGGGAATTTCAACACGCCCGTTGCCTGCGCCCTGGTGATTTTCGTTATGTACAACTTCTATGGCTTTAAGGAACACGGTATTGGTTATCTGAAACAATTTGCAGGGCCTGTCGTATTTCTAGCTCCGCTTATGATAATAATTGAAATCATAAGCCATCTTGTCCGCCCGGCTTCTCTATCTCTCAGGCTTTTTTGGAATATGACAGGAGACCATTTGGTTCTCGGAATCTTTACGGACCTTACACATTTTGTTATTCCTGCGATATTTATTGCTCTTGGACTTTTTGTTTCTTTTCTACAGGCGTTTATTTTTACGGTTCTTTCGGCAATATATATTTCACTTTCAATAGCACATGAGCATTAAAGGATTAGTAATTGGCTATTAATAATTTTAAAAAGACTAACAACTGAAAAGGAGGTAAAAATGAGAAGGGTTCTTACATTTCTTGCTATAGTGGGAGTCGCAGTTATCGCTGCATTTGTTCCCGATGTGTTTGCCCAAGAAGAGGCAGCAGGGAGTCAGCTGGGTGAGTTGGCAAAGCTTGGCCTTGCTATCGGCAGCGGTTTAGGAATAGGTATAGCAGCGGGTATCGGAGGTCTTGGTCAGGGACGCGCAACTGCAGCGGCTTTAAGCGGAATTGCCCGGAATCCCGGAGCCGCCGCTCGAATTCAGACTCCTATGATTATCGGTCTTGCTCTTATTGAGTCTCTGGTTATTTATGCTCTTGCTATCACTTTCTTGCTTCAGTCAAAGATTTAATCAAATGAAGTCCATTGGGGGCGAACAGGGTTCGACTGTGCTCACCGCAAACAAGATTCGCCCCTACTTTCTGACTTGGGTCACTTCTTATAGACTTTCCTTAAAAATTGTAATATCATACCCTGAATTAATGAGAAATAAGATTGCTCTGGTTTCTTTGATTTTTTTTCTATCAGGTTGCTATGCTGCAGGATTACGTAATGGAGAGGGATCGCTTAAAAAAACCGCTTCATTATATTACAACCTGCTTATGTGGAAATACTACGACAGGGCTTCCGCCTTTGTAGATGAAGAAAAAAGAGGCAAATTCGAGAAATTCGTTTCCGAGTCTCAGGATGAACTGAATATCACGAGCTACCAGATAAAAGAACTTATTTTCAAGGGAAATGAGGAGAAAGAAAGTTCAGTTAAAGTTCTAATAACCTACTATAAATATCCTTCGGTTTCTGAAAAGACCGTAAGCCTACAAGATACATGGGTTCAAAAGAAAGGCAATTGGTACATCTCTTCAGATTTTGAGGCCGGGCTGTTTAAATAGCAGGTAGGGATACAGGATGCTGTACCCCTAATTAAATCGGAAACCTCTCGAGCACGAACCTTTTTGCTTCTTCTTTATCCTTTACTATTCCCTCAAGCTGAGCTTCCTCTAAGGAATCGAGAATCTTAGAGAAAATAGGACCAGGTGTGTACCCCATTTCAATCAAGTCGTATCCGTTTAGAATCGGCGTTGGTTTTATCTCCTCCTGTTCAAACTCTTCAAGCTTTTTTTTCACAAAATCATAAGCCTCTGTAGAGCCATGGCTTGCAAGGCAATCGGCAAGATGAAGTTTAAGATGGTCTTCAAAATCAGGCATCGCAAGAAAACGTTTTAAGGTGCTTTCTCTCATATGAAAAACGTCTTTAAACCTTAGATGCTCCATGACAAGAGAGGTGATTGTTTCAGTTTGCTTATTTGAAAATCTAAGTTTTTTACAAATCTTTTTTGCCATCTCGGCTCCGACTCTATCATGCCCGTTAAATCTGATCCTATCTGAGACAGTTAACGTAGGCGGTTTCCCAACATCATGGAGAAGTGCCCCCATGGCAAGCTCAGGGGATGTATCTCCATTAGTAATTTCAAAGAGTCTATCGAGCACGAGGCATGTGTGAGTGAAAACGTCCCCTTCCGGATGAAACTCGGGAGGCTGAGGGACTTCATACATCTCATCAACCTCAGGCAGTATGTGGAATAGAAGACCTATTTCTCTTAAAAGCCTGAGCCCAAGTCCTGGGTTTTTCTGGCTGGTTATTTTTACAACTTCGTCTCTTATCCTTTCTGGGCTTACTTGAGAAATCAAAGGAGCTAATCTTTTTATTGCCAGAAGCGTATCTTTTTCAAGTTCATAGCTAAACCTTGCTCCAAAACGCACTGCTCGCATCATACGGAGTTTATCTTCGTTAAACCTATCGTAAGGGTTACCAATTGTCCGAATTACCTGCCTTTTTAGGTCCTCCATACCTCCGACGTAATCAATTACCTCTTCTGTAGTCGGATCATAGAGCATGCCGTTTATGGTAAAATCCCTTCTTGTTACATCCTCGCGTTCATCGATGCTGTAGATTACTCTGTCGGGATGCCTTCCATCGGAATAGCTCTCGTCTTTTCTGAAGGTTGCAACCTCAAATTTATGCTTACCTTCAAGAACCAGAGTGACCCCAAAGCTTGCACCTACAGGCACAGTGTTTGAAAAAATTGCCATGATTTTTTCGGGACTTGCGCTGGTAGTAATATCGTACTCCTGGGGCGGAATCTTCATCACAGTATCCCTTACGCATCCTCCAACAAAAAAAGCTTTGTGCCCCGATGCCCTTAGACGCTCGACTATACTTTTTGCTGTATTAAAGAACTCACTCGAAAAGGGTTTGAGCTTAAACGCAGTGTCCATTGTTTTTTTCATGTAGAGTTTTATTGTATATTTAAACACTTTACCTGACGATACCGTTTTTAACTAAGCAAACTCATTAGATATGAATAGCGAAAAAACGATACCCGAACTTATAGCGAACAGAATTAGGAAACACAATAGTAAAATCCTCTTTCAACGTAGAGATGGTTGGAGTTGGAAGCAAATAACATGGCTGGATTTTGAAAGGGAAGTAAAAAGCATAGCGTCGTTTCTAATGGATTTGGGTTTTGGTTTGGGAGACTCTGCTCTGGTGCTTTCTTCCAATCGAATGGAATCTATTTCAACCGAAATTGCAATTTGCCTTATTGGTGGAATTACAATACCGATTGTTGAGAATGAAACTATAGAAAACGTAGTTCGGATTGCTAAGGAATTCAAAATCAAGTTTATCTTTGCAGGAGAAGAATCCACACTAAGTGGAATTCAAAATATTTATCAAGAGCTCCCAGCTTTAGATAGGATCGTCGTTTTTTCAGATGTGAACATTGGTAAAGACGAAAAGATTATTCCATTTAAGGGTGTTCTTAAATTCGGCTTACTAAAGAGAAAACAGCTTGAAGACGAATTGGTTAAAACCTCAAAAAGCGTTTTACCAGATTCTCTTGCTACGATTTTTTATAGCTCTAACTCTCATGGAAACACTGAGAAAAAAGAAATTACTCAAGGAGATTTAATCGAAGTCCTTCATTCAGCTTCGGAAAGGCTTTCATTCATTGGTGAAGAAGACCAATCATTCTCCTACCTACCCTCGGCAAGTCCATTTGAAAAACTCATAAATCATTTTGGCATCTACCTGGGAACTCGAATAGTCATGGCAGAAACCAGAGAGGATTTCTTTGAAGATATTCTCGAAGTCTCGAAGTGAAACCCACGGTTCTCTTTGAAACAAAAATTGGACTGGAAAATATTTGTTCAAAAATTTTATCTAATTCTCTAATAAGAATATCCCCAAGTGAAAAGCTAAAAAGCGAACTGGGGAGCAGGGTTAAATATCTAGTTATGGATTCTCTACCCGGAGAGGAAATAAAGAACCTTTTTTCTAAATCAGGAGTATCGTTAATTGAGATTCCAGAAGTAAATAATCTTGTTACTCGGTCCAATTATTGAAATATTCGAATTAATAGAATTTTTGATGTAAATCCACCAGCAAGACTGGTGGACTACCCTGATTTTATATTGCGCATCTAAAATTTACCGGGTAGGTCACGAGTCCCCTCGACCATGCTCGGGACAGGCTTGCTCGTGACCGCGTTATATCGAATGTGGCTTGTAACAAAAAATTGTATTACTTAATCCTCAGTTTCCTTAACGGAACACCTTGCCTTCCCGCTATGGAATCTTATAAGGACTTCGTCTTCCGGTTGTAGCTCCTTAGATCCCTTGATAACCGTCATAAACGGAAGTTTATAGGCAATGCTATAGCCCCGCTCGAGAACTTTAAGCGGACTCAAAGCGTCCATCTTTCCCGAAATCGCCTCAAGCTCTAATGATGCCGC
>JACPIY010000061.1 GCA_016187835.1 Deltaproteobacteria bacterium
AAAAGAGCCGCCCTCAGAACCTACAATGAGTAAAGAAATGTATGATGATGTTCTAAGGGTTATTTATGATGCAGGGAAAAATATGGAAAAGAAACCAGCCCTGTATCAAAATAAAGATGAGGAAGGATTAAGAGACCAGTTCCTTTTCATTCTAGAAACTAGATACGAAGAAATAACCGCTACAGGAGAAACCTTTAATAGAAGTGGGAAGACTGACATCCTTCTAAAGTTTGCTAAAGATGGCAGTAATCTATTTGTAGCTGAATGCAAATTCTGGCATGGAGCCTCTGAATTCCATAAAGCTATTAGTCAGTTGTTTGAAAGGTATTTAACTTGGAGAGACTCTAAAATAGCTTTGATACTTTTTGTAACAAACAAAGCATTCACAAAAGTCTTAGAAACAATCAAGTCCGAGACAGTAAAACATACATATTTTCTTAAAGAGATTGGAGCGAGGGGAGAAACCTCCTTCTCTTATCAATTTCATCTCCCACAAGACGAAGACAAAAAAGTTTATCTTGAAATAATGGCCTTTCATTACGACAAATAAGGGCCTATTTAAGTGTGACTCATCAATTGTAACCTAAAGAACCAAACTTATATATTTGTCCGTGAAGTTTAAAATGAAATAAGTAAACTAACGCTGAAAAAAAGAGTTCGGTTCCTCTAATGATGCACTCTCCTCAGGCATTAATTACCGTCCGAGTATCTCGTTTCTGTGAGGAAATCGTTCAAACCTTCGATAATAACTATAGTGTTTCTCCACATACTCTATGATAAACTTTGTTCAGATAAATAGATATAAAACCTGTTTGTGACATAAAAGGCTTAAGTAAAATGGCAGCATGAAAATACTTCAGCAATTCGGTTAGAAAAAATAAAATGCTGACTACAAATAATGAAGTACGAGAAATCATTCAGGAAATCCTGGAAAAACTCCTTACCAACTATTTTCCACAAAAAGTGATCCTGTTTGGTTCTTATGCCTATGGAAAGCCACAGCCAGACAGTGATATTGATCTGCTCATTATCAAAGAGACATCTGAACGCTTTATTGATCGTTGGGTTACTGTGCGCCATATTCTGTCTGATCCTAAACGCAGAATTGCTCTAGAAACGCTTGTGCTAACACCTGAAGAGGTCTCGAAACGGCTAGCCGTCGGGGATCAGTCCCTTGCAGAGATTATAGAAAAGGGAGAGCTTCTTTATGAAGCATGAGGACTAGCTATATCCTGAAGATTGGCTTAGGATTGCTGAAAAAGAACTTAAACGAATAGAATATCTCCTAGATCTCCATGACCCCGAGGCGGCTGAATTTTTCCTCAAGCAGCCGGTGGAGAAATTCCTCAAAGCCTTTCTCCTTTCCAAGGGATGGGGGCTCAAACGTACTCACGACTTGGAGGTCCTGCTGAACGAAGCATTGATTTATAATCCTTCTTTGGAACCATTTCGCACTGTATGTCAGAAAATCACAGGCTTTTATTTAATGGAGCGTTATCCTCTCGTCGCAGAAGTTGGGTTAACAGAAGATGACATTCGCGATTCATTGAACAAGGTCAAAGGACTCATCCAAAAACTTCGAGTTGAGGTCGGCGGAACTATAGACTAGACTACTTTTTATATTAGGGGCAGATTAGATTTATCAGTCGCATTCGTGGTTGGTTCCTCGATCCTTATGCCAAATATTAACATCTTGCATAAAATATGATGAGTGTCTAAAATCCTCTATGACATTGAATCTTCTACCGCTAACAAATCCGATCGAACCAACTCTAGTTTATATAGCCCAGAGCCTTTAGCTGGTCAGTTAACTCCTTGTCAAGTTGAACTTTATTATCCGTGGAAGTTACCTTAGATTTTTCTTCCTGACTATCCATCCAATTCTGAAGCTCCGCAAAAAGAGATTTTCCGATTTCCACTTCTTCGGCAAACAGGTTTTTTTGCTCCTCCGGATCTGTCTCTAGATTATACAATTCCATATCCATTTGTTCTGAATCAATGCGTGATCCTAGTAATAGTTTCCAATCATTACTTCTAATCATTCTATATTCGTTACCATCACCTTTTCGACTAAGCTAACACCGTCGATCCCGTGTGGAATAGTAATCCCCAGGAGTTCAAGTACGGTGGGTACTATATCTATACTCTCAACTTGAGCGTCAATGACCTGTTTCTTTGGAAACCCTTGAGCCTTGATAATCAACGGCACTTTCACGATCTCATCGTATAATTGGTGCTCAAAATGACCTATGAAGCTTACTCGTGAATCGGGATGGTCTAAAAAGTGTTCCCCATGGTCGGAAGTAAAAACTATGATACTTCTATCGTAGAGTCCCAAATCCTCAAGCTCTTTGAAAAGCTTCCCTAAATAATCGTCCATATAAAGGATTCCCCCATCATACTTATCAATCACATGAAGAACGTCCTCGGTATTCATTTTGTGTTCGATTTCTTTGTAATAATGATTGTTACTACCAGATACTTCCACGATTCCGTTATAGTTTTGGTCACTATAAATATCAAAATTGGGTGGTGGATCGAAAGGTGCGTGCACCTGATAAGTATGTAAAAAAAGAAAAAAAGGCCTTGCATGTTTTTTTCTTAACCATTCAATAGATATGTCATAAGTACTCTCGATACGGCGTTCTTTGCATCCTGTATCGTTAGTGTCAAAAAAGTAAAAACCCTGATAGCCATATCTTGGGCTTAGGTATCCGCCGTCGGTAATGGCAGCAGTCTCATACCCGGCATTTTGTAAAACCTCTGCAATGGTAACATGTTCATTAGCGAGTTTTGTGCGATCTACAATGACACCATGGCTGGATGAATATAGACCGGTAAGAATGGACATGTGCGAGGGCAGCGTCCACGAGGATTGAGCGAAAGTGTTTTTAAACAGAACCCCATCTTCAGCAAAATGGTCAATATTAGGGCTCGTCTCTCGATTGTAACCATAACTACTAAGATGGTCCGCTCTAAGCGTATCTATGGATATCAGTATTACATTAGGCCGGTCCGACTCAAGCAACCGAAAATATAAATAGCGGGCCGCATTCAAGCCTACTACTAAGCATATTATCGTAACAAGAATTCTAAGATTATATATTCTCAAAAAAGACACAAATCTCGTTTGGGATATCTTAAAGATTAACCATCCTATTATCACACAAGTAAAAACCCATACAGCATTGCCTATAATACTCTTCAACTCATAAGATCCCGGTAGATATAACTTATTTATCCAATAACCGCCTCCAATAAAGAGTAAAAATGCCGGTACTAGTCCTTGGATAATTACATCTCTATTTTTTCTATTCACACCAATGAATTCAACCAAAGTCTTTATCAAGATGAGGACAATTAAAACCAGTACAGCAACTACTAAGGCAACCAATAAGTATTTGTTAATGATCGAGGTGAACCAATAAACGGTTAAATAGTACATCTTATGCTGTAGGTACTTATTAGAGATAATGAAAGCTATGCTCTTTAAGACTCCAAATACAAATCCTATAGCCGCTGCCAAAAGGATGGCTATTGTAAATTTATTTTTGTATTCACTTAATCTTTCAAAGAATTTCATACGGTTTTCCTTGCTCTATCTAAGTTAGCTACATAATACCAAGTTCGGATTACTATTTGCCCTAAGGATAATGTAGAAGCATGATCTTAGTGTGATTCTATCGCGGCTGGAAGCCGCTCCTACAGATAAAAAACATAAGATTTAGTATAACTTCATTTAAAGCCATTATGAATACTCTTAATCTTCGGTTGCGCTCAGTTCATGCTTAGTTCATTAGATGCGATGAGCGAACCACCTCTACTCTGCAAAGCACTCCGCTTATTTGAGTAGTGGTTAAAAATTTTGTACTCCTAACCCTACGTTCGTTCAAAATGACAAAACAAATTACAGATCGTCAAGTGAAACAACGTAATTAACCTTCCGCTATTGTTTCTAAAATCAAGGGAGACTAGTCGAGCCCATGAGGTATCGGTCGCATTCCCGCGCAGCCTCACGCCCCTCATTTATAGCCCAGACGACGAGACTCTGACCACGGCGCATGTCGCCGGCGGCAAAGACGCCTTTTACATTCGTGGCAAACTTGCCATGCTGCCATGCTCGGCTTTGGCGTTAGAACGCTCGTCCCGCTCAACACTAAGCTGATCAAGGATAGTATCTTCAGGGCCAAGAAAACCCAGAGCAAGGAGAACTAGTTGTGCAGACCATACCTTCTCAGTACCCTGGATTTCTTTGAGTATGGGGCGACCATTATCTCCTTTTTGCCATTCGACCCGGATGGTATGCAACTCTTTGACATATCCTTTCCCGTCCCCAACAAATCTTTTAGTCAAGACACGATACTTGCGGGGATCACGTCCAAAGACTGCTGCCGCCTCTTCCTGTCCATAGTCAAGACGATAAACCTTTGCCCACTGTGGCCATGGATTATCGGGGGCGCGCTCGGTAGGAGGCTTTGGCAATATCTCAAATTGCACCAGGTTCTTACATCCGTGACGCATGGCTGTTGCAACGCAGTCTGTGCCTGTATCGCCGCCGCCAAGAACAATCACGTCTTTACCTTCGGCAGATATGTATTTCCCGTCCTCAAGGTTGCTATCCAAAAGGCTTTTAGTGTTGGCTCGGAGAAACTCCATAGCGAAATGAATTCCCTTGAGTTCCCTGCCTTCTATCGGCAGGTCGCGTGGTTTGGTAGCTCCACCGCAAAGGACAACTGCATTGAATTCTTTGATAAGTCTATCAGCTGGATAATCCTTACCGACTTCGGTATTCGTCACAAACCCGACTCCCTCCTCTGCCATGAGGTTAATGCGACGCTGAACTATTTTCTTGTCGAGGTGTGGATTGGGAATTCCGTACATGAGAAGTCCTCCAATGCGGTCGTCACGCTCAAATACAGTCACCCAGTGACCTGCTTTGTTGAGCTGGGCTGCACAGGCAAGTCCGGCTGGTCCTGAACCTACTACAGCAACTTTCTTTCCCGTTCTTTTAGCCGGAGGCTCGGGTACTACCCAACCCTCCTCAAACCCCTTATCAATTATGGAGCACTCAATGCTCTTGATCGTAACCGGCGGCTCATTGATACTGAGAACACAGGCTGCTTCACAGGGTGCAGGACAGATCCTACCCGTAAACTCCGGGAAATTGTTGGTTTTGTGAAGGCGATTGAGCGCTTCTCTCCAAAGCCCCCGATAAACGAGATCGTTCCACTCAGGGATAAGATTGTTAATGGGACAGCCCGATGTCATACCGCCCAGCATGATGCCGGTGTGGCAAAAAGGCACGCCACAGTCCATACAACGCGCTCCCTGTACCTGGAGTTTTTTCTCTGAAAAGTGTAGGTGAAACTCATCCCAGTCGCGAATCCGCTCGGCAGGGGATCGTTCTTCAGGAAGTTCACGTGTGTATTCTAAGAATCCGGTAGGCTTACCCATTGCATTTCCCTTAAGTTATTTTAGCCGCTGAGTTACAGAGAATACCGAGATATTTTTCTGAAACTTTAGGTCTCTGTCAACTACGGATACTTAAATCAGTTTGGCTATCGGGTCTTGTGATTTGTCTATCTTGAATAGAACCCCAAACCCCAGATCACGAACCACAAATCACGAGTGGCAAACTAGTTTCCGCTCACGCGTGCCAAGTCGCGCTTGTTTTCCTCGAAGGCGGCCATTACGGCTTCCTCTCCACTTAGACCGGCTTCCTTGACACGCTTCATCGCCTGTAGCATGCGCTTGTAGTCTTTAGGCATCACTTTGACAAACCTCGGTACCATCTCTTCCCACTCTGCAAGAATTTTCCTCGCCCGACCACTCTTTGTGTACTCAGCGTGTTTACGGATCATCTCTTCTACCTCTTTAATCTCTTCTTCCTCTATCCTTTCAAGATAGACCATATCCTTGTTGCATCGGCGGTGAAAATCACCTGATTCATCCAGGACATACGCAATTCCGCCCGACATACCAGCAGCAAAGTTTCGCCCTGTAGAACCGAGCACGACAACACGCCCGCCAGTCATGTACTCACAACCGTGATCACCTACAGCTTCAACCACTGCATTCACACCACTATTACGCACGCAGAACCTTTCTCCCGCCATACCGCGAATATAAGCTTCACCCGAAGTCGCACCGTAAAATGCCACGTTACCGATGATTATGTTGTCTTCTGGGACAAAAGTCGAACCCCTTGGAGGATAAACAATTATCTTACCGCCAGAAAGTCCCTTTCCAATATAATCGTTCGAATCCCCTTCTAGTATTAACGTAATACCGCGCGGCGCAAATGCACCGAAACTCTGTCCTGCAGAACCCTGAAAATGCAAGCGAATTGTATCCTCAGGAAGACCATCGGGTCCATAACGCCTGGTGAGCTCACTGCCGAGAATTGTTCCCACTACACGATTCGTGTTGCGGATAGGAAGTATAGCATCAACTGGCTCCCAATGTTCTAGCGCTGGCTTGCAGAGATCGAGAAGTATCAGGTTGTCAAGAGCCTTCTCAAGCCCGTGATCTTGGGGAATCTGGCAGTACCTGCCCACATCCGAAGGAACATCCGGCTGATAAAGAATAGTTGAGAAATCAAGACCCCTTGCCTTCCAGTGATCTATGGCTTTTTTCATTTCGAGCTTGTCAGTTCGCCCAATCATCTCATTAATCGTGCGGAAACCGAGTTTAGCCATAAGCTCTCGCATCTCCTTGGCGATAAATCGCATGAAGTTAACAACGTGCTCTGGATCTCCCTGAAACTTCTTGCGAAGCTCCGGATTCTGGGTCGCCACGCCCACAGGACATGTGTCAAGATGACAAACCCGCATCATGATGCAGCCCAGTACAACAATTGGAGCTGTCGAAAATCCGTACTCTTCAGCACCAAGGAGAGCTGCAATTACAACATCCCGGCCAGTTTTAAGCTGTCCGTCAGTTTCGACAACTATTCGGCTTCGCAGATTATTAAGGAGCAGGGTCTGGTGAGTCTCGGCGAGCCCAAGTTCCCAAGGAAGACCGGCATGGTGGATACTAGTTTGGGGCGAGGCACCTGTGCCCCCGTCATGTCCGCTTATGAGCACTACGTCTGCATGACCCTTTGCCACGCCAGCAGCAATAGTCCCCACGCCCACTTCCGACACGAGTTTGACATTGATTCTAGCCTCTGAATTGGCGTTTTTGAGGTCGTGGATTAATTCAGCCAGATCCTCGATTGAATAAATATCGTGGTGCGGTGGGGGCGAAATCAATCCCACACCGGGAACAGAAAAACGTACTTTGGCAATCCAGGGATAGACTTTTGCCCCGGGAAGCTGTCCACCCTCTCCGGGCTTTGCGCCTTGTGCCATCTTGATCTGAAGCTCTTTTGCGTTGATTAAATATTGACTGGTGACTCCAAATCTTCCCGAGGCAACCTGCTTTATGGCGCTGTTTCGTGAATCCCCGTTTGGATCCGGAACATATCGTGCGGGGTCTTCTCCTCCCTCGCCCGTGTTGCTCTTGCCCCCAATTCGGTTCATGGCTATCGCCAGGCTTTCATGCGTTTCCTTGCTAATAGAACCATATGACATCGCTCCGGTTTTGAAACGTTTGCAGATAGATTCAACGGACTCGACCTCTTCAATCGGAATAGAATTTGGTACAAATTTTAGTTCCAGAAGACCACGCAACGTGCAGAGTTTTTTGCTTTGGCTATTAACCAGTTCTGAGTATTCTTTGAAAGAGTTATAATTGTTATTTCGACATGCGTACTGGAGTTTGTGTACAGTCTGCGGGTTAAACATGTGATACTCGCCATCATGCCGCCATTGATACTTTCCGCCGACATCGAGCGTCTTGCCGTCAACCTCGCGGTCGGGGAACGCCCGCTCATGTCGCATCCTGACTTCCTCGCCAATTACGTCAATTCCAACGCCTTCTATTCGTGAAGAAGTCCAGGTGAAGTATTTGTCTATTAAAGCATGATTAAGTCCTACCGCCTCAAATATCTGGGCTCCACGGTAACTTTGGATGGTGGAGATGCCCATCTTTGACATCACTTTGACGACTCCCTTCACAATAGACTTAATATATTTCTCCACGGCTTTTTCATGTGTTATATCTTTTAACATTCCCTCCCGGATCATGTCGTCCAGCGTCTCATATGCAAGATAGGGATTGATGGCGCTGGCGCCATATCCGATCAAAAGCGCGAAGTGGTGTACCTCTCGTGGTTCCCCGGATTCAACTACTAACCCCACCTTCATGCGCGTACCTTCACGAATGAGATGATGATGAAGGCCTGATACGGCAAGAAGCGCCGGAATAGGAGCATTATCTCGGTCAACTCCCATGTCGGAGAGTATGAGTATGTTAGCTCCTTCGGAGATAGTGCGGTCTGCCTGGCGATAAAGCTCATCCATAGCCTTCTCTAGTCCTGGACCACCTTCAGATACCTTGAATAGAATTGACAGAGTCACTGCCTTAAATCCAGGGATATTTATGTGGCGTAGTTTCTCCAGTTCTTCATTCGTCAGTATTGGCGTTTTGAGCTTGATTTGACGGCAGCTCTCCGGTTCTGGTACTAACAAATTTCGCTCCGGACCAATCGTAGTTTCTGTCGCCGTGATGATCTCTTCACGAATAGAATCAATTGGAGGATTGGTTACCTGCGCAAATAGCTGTTTGAAATAATTGTAGAGAAGCTGAGGTTTGTCTGAAAGCACCGCAAGCGGTGTATCATTCCCCATGGATCCAACTGGTTCAACACCATCCTTAGCCATCGGTGACATGATGATGCGCAAGTCTTCAAACGTGTAGCCGAACGCCTGCTGACGCTGAAGCACCGTTTCGTGATCTGGTTCTGGAATATGAGGAGCTTCGGGCAATTCTTCTAGAGATACCAGATGTTCTTTTAACCAGAGCCAGTAAGGATGCTCTGTAGCTATTCGGTACTTCAACTCTTCATCATCCACTATTCGTCCCTCTTCCGTGTCAATCATAAACATTCGGCCAGGCTGAAGTCGTCCCTTGTATAGCACGCGTTCTGGTGGAACATCAAGGACACCGACCTCTGAAGCCATAATAACCAAGTCATCTTTTGTAACGTAGTAGCGCGAAGGGCGGAGACCATTCCTATCCAACACCGCACCTACTCTCACGCCATCGGTGAATGCAATCGAGGCAGGGCCATCCCAGGGTTCCATCAGACAACTATGATACTCATAAAACGCCTTCTTCTGATCACTCATGCTTTCGTGGTTGGACCATGGTTCAGGGATCATCATCATTACAGCATGCGGTAGGGATCTTCCGGCAAGAACGAGAAACTCAAGACAGTTGTCGAACATCGCAGAATCGCTTCCATCAGAACTGATAATGGGAAGAATTTTCGGAAGATCGTCGCCAAATAGATCGGAAGATAACATCGCTTCCCTTGCATGCATCCTGTTAATATTTCCACGCAGGGTGTTGATTTCCCCGTTGTGTATCAAATAACGGTAGGGATGAGAGCGTTCCCAACTGGGAAATGTGTTCGTGCTGAATCGCGAATGCACGAGGGCTAGTGCAGTTTCAACATCGGGGTCCAGCAAGTCGGGGTAGTACTCCTCGACTTGCTCTGCTGTGAGCATTCCCTTGTAAACGATTGTCTTGTACGATAGGCTTGGGATGTAAAAATATGCTCCTCCTTTTATTCCGGAATAGCGAATGGCCCTTGCAGCGCGTTGGCGAATAACATAGAGCTTGCGCTCGAAAGACATATCATCTTCAATCTCAGGACTGCGCTTAATAAAAACCTGTCGTATGAACGGTTCACACGACTTGGCTGTATTACCAACGGAGGCATTGTTAGTTGGCACGGTTCTCCACCCGAGAGGTTGTTGCCCTTCATCTTTGATAATCTCTTCGAAATGCTTCTCGCAGCTACGGCGCAGAACTGGGTCCGGCGGTAAATAGACCATGCCTACACCATATTCTCCATACTCAGGTAGATCAATGCCTATTTCAGCGCCTACTTTCTTTAAGAACTTGTGGGGGGTCTGCATCAGAATCCCGCCGCCATCGCCTGTGTTAGGCTCACAGCCGCAGCCCCCACGGTGATTAAGGTTTACAAGTATGGTGAGCGCTTGATGTACAATTTCGTGTGACTTTTTCCCTTTTATGTTTACGATGAATCCTATACCACAGGAATCGCGCTCAAATTGTGGGTCATAAAGACCTTGTTTGGGGGGTGGTCCGATATGCTTCATCTTGCCTCTCTCCACACGTTTATAGACTTTTTATGTAGAGTGTAACTTTGTTTAAATAAACAATCAACTCAAAACGAAAAATAGAACAACATCCCGATTGAATAAACGGTTGTTGGTATAACATTCTGCAGCTCTACAACATATAAATTCTCGAGGTGTAGTATCTTACTTTTATTAAATTAATTTCAGGTTATTCAATACACACCCTTGAAAAAGAACATTTAAATTTATACAATAATAAGCTGACGGAGGTTACTCAAGTCATGAGAAGAGGAGATAAAGTATATTACGTTAAAGATTTTATTCAGTCTGTTCCTCTTCCTCCACCCAAAAGAATATTTGAAGAACTTGAGAAGCTAGCTTATCGAGGTCAATCTAACGCAAGACGTGCAGTTTCTCTTGCCGCATATCGCCATGTAAAGAGACTAAAGCTCCTACACACCAAAAAGATACCAAGACCGGAACTCCCGCCAAGACCAAACTCAATTCTTATGGGACCGACCGGATGCGGCAAAACCTATTTAATTGAACTCCTTTTCGGAGAGATATTTAAGCTCCCTTTTATAATAGTGGATATGACGAAATTTACCGAATCAGGCTATGTGGGGGATGACGTTGTGAATATCCTTGTTCAGCTCGTCTATGCAGCAAACGAAAGCATTGATATAGCAGAATGCGGTATTGTTGTGCTCGATGAATTCGATAAAATTGCGGGAGCATATAGCAGCGCAAGGTTTGCAGGGCAGGGAACAACAAAAGACGTTTCAGGATACGGAGTTCAGAGAGAGCTTCTTAAAATACTTGAAGGCACGGATGTGCAGATTCCACTTGATTTCGGATTTTCAAGTAGAGGTCCGAGAGCACTGATTTCTACAAGGGATATTACCTTCTTTTCCGTAGGTGCTTTTTCTGGAATAAGGAGCTTATTCGAAAAAGGGGGAATGGGATTCCTGCAAAAGATAGAAGAAAACAAAGACGGAGAGGAAGCAATTGCCTACAAGCTAAGCGAAGAAGAAGCCGATGATATAACAAGGTTTCACTTATTTGGATTTCTTCCCGAGCTTATAGCAAGGTTCAACAGAATCGTGCCCTTCGCTCCTCTTGATAATGACACACTAAAAGACATACTCCTTCTAAAGGTTCAAAAATACAAAAGAGAGTTTGAAGAGGAAGGATTTAAGCTGAACGTAGACCCAAGGGTAGCGGATTTTATCATAAAAGAGGCCGTAAAGAGACAGACCGGAGCAAGGGGTCTTGATGTTCTTATCTCTAAACACCTAGAGGAAGTAGCCTTTGAGATATTTGGTAAAGGTGATGAAGGGGAAGTCATTCTCACTGTAACCTCCGGAAAAGTTTCCCATATTATAAAGAGGCGCGCGTGAAAGTATCCATTGTAAGTCTAGGCTGCTCCAAGAATCTAGTAGACAGTGAACTTATTTTAGGCTCATTAAAGAAAGAAGGCTACGAAGTTTCTTCATCGGAAAAAGAGGCAGACGTAATAATAGTAAACACCTGCGGTTTCATCGGTGATGCAAAGAGAGAATCCATAAACACGATACTTGAACTTTCCGAATACAAACGTCAGGGAAAATGCGAAAAGCTGATTGTCACAGGATGTCTTGTTGAGAGATACGCGGATGAGCTTAAACGGGAACTTCCCGAAGTGGATTCATTTTGGGGTACTGGAAACCTCCTTAAGATTGGTCAAGTACTAAAAAAAGAAAAAATAAAAAAATTTTATAAGTCCCCTCCTGGCACAATCTACGACCCTGATACTCCACGGGTCCTTACAACTCTCCCTCACACGGCTTATGTGAAGGTTTCAGAAGGATGCTCAAGAACCTGCTCTTTTTGCATAATTCCAAAAATGAGGGGGTTGATGAAAAGCAGGCCTGTTGAGTCTATTGCTGGAGAAGTGAAGAATCTTGAAAGCCTCGGAGTGAAAGAGATAAATCTCATTGCACAGGATATGACAAGCTATGGTGGAGATATTGGAACGGATCTAGAGATTCTGCTTAGAGAACTGGTAAAAGTAGAGGGTATAAAGTGGATCAGAATCCACTACTGCTACCCCTGGGGATTTACAGATTCCCTTGTAAATCTTATTGCCTCTGCAGAGAAAATCCTTCCCTACATAGACATGCCCCTTCAGCATATAAACGACAGAATCCTGAAACTCATGGATAGACGCACAACAAGCAAGAAAATTAGAGAAATCATTCACAAGCTCCGCACAGAGATTGATAACCTTGTGCTTCGCACTACTTTCATCGTAGGCTTTCCTGGTGAAACCGAAGAGGAGTTTAATGAGCTTCTTGATTTTGTAGATGAGGCGGAGTTTGAAAGAGCGGGAGCCTTCAAGTACTCGCAGGAAGAAGGGACAAGAGCAGGTGAAATGTCCAATCAGATTCCAGATGAAATAAAAGAAGAAAGGTATGAAAGGTTGATGGAGGTTCAGTCTGAAGTTTCCTTAAATAAAAATAAAGCGCTTATTGGAACCATCCACGAAGGTTTCATCGAGGGTGCAGAAAACGGAAATTATGTAGCTAGAATCTCCCCTCAAGCCTCTGAGGTTGACGGACTCACTTATGTGAAAAGAACCAATAAGCTAAAGACCGGTGACCTTGTAAACATCCAGATTACCGATGCGGACATTTATGATTTGTATGGGGAAGTGGTAGGTTAAATCTCCAAAATCCCACACCATTTAAAGAAAAGATTTAATCATATATTAGGTAATATAAATTCTGATGTATTGTCCGAACCGGGGACATAGGTAACACTTTAATCCGGGTACATAGGTTACACTTTTTCTCCTTCATTATCATGCACTCCTACCATTGGTCTAAGTCCTTTATAATCGATATCATATAAATCTCCCAACAATATTGAATCAAAATACACTCGGTTGTGACCAT